>NZ_NCSS01000005.1 GCF_002088935.1 Henriciella litoralis | reverse complement strand
GTCTTACTTCTTGACCGAAGAGACGACGCCGGCACCGACGGTGCGGCCGCCTTCGCGGATGGCGAAGCGCAGGCCCTGGTCCATCGCGATTGGCGCGATCAGCTCAACGTCCATTTTGACGTTGTCGCCTGGAAGAACCATTTCCTTGTCCGCTGGAAGCTGGACAACACCCGTCACGTCCGTCGTACGGAAGTAGAACTGTGGACGGTAGTTGGTGAAGAATGGCGTGTGACGGCCACCCTCTTCCTTGGTCAGGATGTAGGCTTCAGCTTCGAACGTCGTGTGCGGCGTGATCGAGCCTGGCTTACAGAGAACCTGGCCGCGCTCAACACCCTCACGGTCGATACCGCGGATCAGCGCGCCGATGTTGTCGCCAGCCTGGCCCTGGTCGAGCAGCTTGCGGAACATTTCAACGCCCGTAACGGTCGTCTTCTGCGTGTCGCGGATACCAACGATCTCGACTTCTTCACCAACCTTGATGACGCCCGTCTCGACGCGGCCGGTCACAACCGTACCACGGCCGGAGATCGAGAACACGTCCTCAACCGGCATCAGGAATGGCTTGTCCAGTGGACGCTCAGGGGTCGGGATGTACTCGTCGACAGCTTTCATCAGCTCGAGGATCTTCTCCTTGCCGATCTTCTCGTCGCGGCCTTCAACAGCAGCGAGTGCAGAGCCGGAAATGATCGGAATCTCGTCGCCCGGGAAGTCGTAGGACGACAGAAGTTCACGAACTTCCATCTCGACGAGCTCAAGAAGCTCCTCGTCGTCAACCTGGTCGACCTTGTTCATGAAGACAACCATCGCAGGCACACCGACCTGCTTGGCCA
The DNA here is from genome assembly GCF_002088935.1 of Henriciella litoralis. NCBI lineage: Bacteria > Pseudomonadati > Pseudomonadota > Alphaproteobacteria > Hyphomonadales > Hyphomonadaceae > Henriciella > Henriciella litoralis. Next base: position 61,421 of record NZ_NCSS01000005.1, on the reverse strand, counting down.
GCAGGATGTGCTCGCGGGTCTGCGGCATTGGGCCGTCAGCTGCGTTCACAACCAGGATCGCGCCGTCCATCTGAGCCGCACCGGTGATCATGTTCTTCACATAGTCAGCGTGACCCGGGCAGTCGACGTGAGCGTAGTGACGGTTTTCCGTCTCATACTCAACGTGTGCGGTGTTGATGGTGATGCCGCGTGCTTTTTCTTCAGGGGCGTTGTCGATGTCCGCATAGGACTTCGCCGCGCCGCCATAAACTTCTGCAAGCGTCATCGTGATCGCTGCTGTCAGCGTCGTCTTGCCGTGGTCAACGTGACCAATCGTGCCGATGTTTACGTGCGGCTTGTTCCGCTCAAACTTTGCCTTGCCCATGGTGGGGCTCCTCTAGCTAGTGTCCGGCCCGCCGGACGTTTCAGGTTTTCCTTTTACCAGCGGGCCTTTGATTCCCGTTGAAGCGGGCGACATACACACGCGCGCGCGCGCTTTCAAGCACGCATGTCAATTCAAGCGCATTAGACCCGCTTTGGCCTTGACACATAAGGGGCAGAGAGTGTCCCTGCCAGAGCATGAGGCACACCACAGCGTTCCATACTTTTGGCACCCGCGAGAGCTTGCAGATAGATGCAGCGAACTGGATCGAGACGCGCCTTGCTGACGCCCTCTCCAGACGTGGCAAGGCAAGTCTGATCTGTTCGGGCGGCTCTACGCCCGGGCCGGTTTATGAAACGCTCTCGGATATTGATCTCGACTGGCCGAATGTCACGGTCGGTCTTGCCGATGAGCGATGGGTGCCCGCCGACGATGAGGCGTCCAATGAAAAGCTGGTGCGGGACACGCTGTTTCGCAACAAGGCAGCGGCGGCAAGCTTCATCCCGATGACAACCGACGCAGACAGCCCCTTCGGCGCGGAAACCGAGGTCCATCAGGCCTATCTGCCGATCACCAGCCCCGTGGACGTCATGGTGCTGGGCATGGGGCCGGATGGCCATACCCTCTCATGGTTTGCGGACGCGAAAGGCTTAGGCGCCGCAACTGATCCCGGCAATCTCCTTCATGTGGCGCCAATCGAGGCGCCCAAAACAAAAGTGACCGGCGACATTACGCAGCGCATGACACTGACCTTGCCCGTCGTGGCCCGGACACGTCACATTTTGCTCATCATCTCTGGTGACAAGAAAAGACGCGTCTATGAGCGCCGTGACAAGGCGCATCCTGTAACCCTGATGCGCAAAGCGGCAGGCGATGCCCTGACCGTGTTCTATTGTAGTTGAGCGAGACTGATCCATGACACTGACTGCCCATGCCGACCGGCTCAAAAATGTGCCGTTCCGCGATATTCTGAATGCGCGCAGCCATACGCCACGCCTTGATGCGGCGGGCTGGTCAGCCGACATCTCGCGCCATTATCTCGACCGCGAGGCGGAGAGCGCACTGTTCGATCTCGCCCGCGAGAAGGATTTGCCAGGCGCTCTGAAGCACCTCTTCGATGGCGACATGGTCAACCCGTCTGAAGGGCGCCCTGCCCTGCACTGGGCTTTGCGTGCCGCGCTCCCGAGATCAGAGGAAGCGCGCTCGGTTCGCCAGTCTGTCATTGACGCTGAGGATATGGCCGCCGACATCGCGAACGGCCGGAAAAAAGGCGCGAGCGGCGAAGCGTTCCGGGCGATCGTCCATATCGGTATTGGCGGATCGGACTTTGGCCCTCGGCTGATCGCTGACGCGTTTCATGACAAACGCCGCCAGGATATGGAATTGCGCTATTGCGCCAATCTCGATCCACTTGACCTCGAGCTCGCACTAGACGGGCTCGATCCGGCAACAACCCTTGTGGTCGGCGTATCGAAATCATTCGGAACCGAGGAAACGCTCTACAATCTTGGCCGGGCACGCGACTGGGTCAAAGCTGGCGTTGGAGATGGCTGGGCCGCTCATTTTGCACTGGTCACCGCAAACCCAGACCGCGCAACCGCCTGGTTGGACGGGGCGGAAGGCCTTCTCCTGAATTTGCCGGAAAGTGTTGGCGGGCGGTTTTCAATCTGGTCTGCCGGGTCGCTCGCCTGCTCAATCGCGCTTGAGCCGCGCGTGATGGCGGAATTCCGGGCCGGCGCCGAGGCGATGGACCGGCATGTGAAGCTGGCTGACATTCGCAGTAATCTCGCCATCCGCCTTGCGCTGCTCGACGTCTGGAATGCGTCCTTTCTCGGCTTCGGGGCCCGCGCCCTTCTGGCATATTCGCGTCGCCTCAAATTGTTGCCAGCCTATCTGCAACAGCTTGAAATGGAATCGAATGGCAAGTCAGTCGGCCCGGACGGGATTCCCGTGCAGATGCCGACGGCACCGCTTCTCTGGGGCGGTGAAGGCACGATTGGTCAGCACTCTTACCACCAATGGCTCCATCAGAGCCCATCCATGGTGCCCACCGAATTTATTCTGGCGCCGGGCGCGACGGATGACGAAGAGGGTGTGACCGGTCTGACGGCGCACGCGCTGGCGCAGGCTGAAGTGCTTGCGAATGGCCGCACGCTTGAAGAGGTGCGCGCCGAAGAGCCTGACCTGCCTCTGGAAATCGCCGCGCAGAAAGTCCATGCGGGCGGACGGCCATCGACCTTCATCTACGCGCCCGAACTGACCACTTTCCGGCTTGGCAGCCTGATCGCCCTGTTTGAGCACCGGACTTACCTTGCAGGCGTCCTGTGGGGGCTCAACAGCTTTGATCAATGGGGGGTCGAGCGCGGCAAAACCATGGCGGGCCGGCTGAAACCTGCGCTCAATGGTGAGGGTAAACCTCAGGACGCCATCACGGCTTCGCTGATCAACTCGATCAAGCGATAGCCGCGAGGCACCTGACAGGCAAAAGCCTGCTTAGCTGATTTTGTCGACTTGCGCGTAATCGAGATCGACCGGCGTTGCGCGGCCGAAGATCGAGACGGACACTTTCAGACGGCCGGCAGCCTCATCGACTTCCTCAACACCGCCTTCAAAGCCCTGGAACGCACCTTCGTTGACGCGAACCTGCTCACCCACTTCAAAGGTGATCTGCGGACGCACGCGTTCGGCGGCTGGCTCATCTGCCGTGCCAAGAATGCGATCAACTTCACGCTGTGGAACTGGAAGAGGTTTCTTGCCGCCTTCAGCACCGAGAAAGCCTGAGACTTTCGGTGTGTCGCGCACGAGGTGGTAAACATCATCTGTCAGCGTGGCTTTCAGCAGGACATAACCTGGGAAGTAGCGCTTTTCGACGGTCTTCTTCTTGCCGCGGACAACTTCAACGACTTCTTCAGTCGGAACTTCGATTTCCTCGATCAGTTCGGACAGGTTCTTCAGGCTCGCCTGATCGCGGATGGCCTGAGCCACCTTCTTTTCGAAGTTCGAGTATGCGTGAACGATATACCATTTGGCCTCGGCCATGTGCGGGGCACTCCTTGAATTTTCTAGGCGCCCAGACCGGTAATTAACCCGATCAGAAAGGCGATAATTTGGTCGGACATGAACAGGAATAGAGCCACGATGACTGACATGATGACAACCATGATAGTCGCCTGAACCGTTTCCTGCGGGGATGTCCACGTTACCTTCTTGCCTTCCGCCTCGACCTGGCGAGCAAAGGTAATCGGGTCCACGCTTTTTTTCTTGTCCTTATCGGCCATCAATTACGTCCTGAGAGTCCGGGGGTTGGTCACGGTCTTGCCCGTATCCGGCAACGCCTTACCCCTCATTGGTGTCAATGTGAAGCCATGTGGGTGCAGGAAGTTGTCTGCGCAAGCGGTGGGCAGCGTGACAGATCACCGTCCTGTCCATGAATGGCAAGGATTTCCGGGGCATTCCACTTCGAGCGCGAAGAGGCTTCCCGCAAAGGGCTGGGTGTCCATCTGGAACGTCGTTAGTCCCGTGCGAGCTGTTGTAATGTACAATGTCCTGAGGCCAGGCCCACCGAAACAGCATGCCGTCGGCCGGCTTGTCGGCAGTTTGACGACGCGGTCCAGTTTGCCATCGCTGCGATACCGAACGACACGTGCGCCATCCCATTCAGCCACCCAGATACAGCCCTCAGCATCCAGCGCGGCCCCGTCGGGGTACCCGGCGCCATTGCTGGTGGTCGCAAAGACGCGCCGATTGGAGAGGCCCGCCGGCGCGTCATAATCGAAAGCGAGGATTTCCTGCTCTGTTGTATCGGATGTGTACATTGTCGAGCCATCTGCAGAAAAGCAGACCGTTGACGGAATAATCACCGGCGGAATGGCAATTTCCTCAACTGATCGATCCGGCAGCATCCGGAACCAGCGACTTCGGGCCTCAATCTCATCGCCGTCCATCGTCGAGAACCAGAAACTGCCATCTGGACCGACACCGCCGCTATTGATTCGATCCCTGACATCGACATCGGTCTGCTGGATGAGACGGTTATATTCTTCCGTCTCGGTATCGAAGAAACCGCACTCCAGATCCCCCGCCATCAGGAGCTCACCTCCCGCCAGGGCAATCACACTTGCCTTGAGAGGCAGATCGTAGCGGCGCGTATTGCCGGTCTTCGGTTTATAGCGGTGCAGTTTGGCCCGCTTGGGGTCTACCCACCAGAGAAGGCCTTCAGAGGCGCTCCATACCGGGCTCTGCCCCAGAAGGCAGCTGGTCGGCGCAACGCATTGTGGTTCGCTAATGCTCATGGCGACCTGCATACGCGGATGCGGCAAAAGAAAAAAGCCAGTCTTTGAAAGACTGGCTCGAAACTGATGTAAGTCGTAATTCCGGTCAGGCGGTGGTCAGTCCGCAGGACGCGCTGCAAGCCACACGGCGTGCACCAGACCTGGCACATAACCAAGGATGGTCAGCACAATGTTGATCAGGAATTGGGTGCCAATGCCTCGCGACAGCGCAACACCAAGTGGCGGCAAGAGGATCGACAGCAGAATGATGATGATGCTGTTGGCCGAGGGGCCTGTGTCAGTCGTGTTCATGAAAATCTCCTAGCAATAAAAAATTGGGGCGGAGCCGTTACAGGCACCGCCCCAAATTATTCAATCAACAGGTTGCGTCTGCTATAGGACGCTGCGACCCCTGACAGCCCGTGCCACGAAGCTCAGAACGAGCAGTGCGAGGAACACGAAGAACAGGATTTGTGCGATTCCGGCCGATGCGCCGGCAATGCCGCCAAAACCGAAGATTGCTGCGATAATCGCAAGAACGAAAAATGTAAGTGCCCAACCAAGCATGATAAACTCCTATAATGTTGTCTGCGGTGTAGTACCGATGCGAAACCAACGAAGACCCATCGGCTAGGTTCCGGAAAAAATTTTGGGAACCAGTTGGGAACCAATATGCAGGCCCGGCGTTGCACTCACTCGTCTAACGAAACAGGGATTTAGTCATGAAAAAGCCGATAGTTATTGTAGGTCTGAGCCTGATGGCGATGCTCGCCGCAGCATGCAACACAGTTGAAGGCGCCGGCGAAGACGTCGAAGCCGCTGGTAGCGCAATCGACCAAGCTGCCGAGGATGCTGGCGCCAACTAGGCGATCGGCTTTCTGCTAAACACGGAAAAAGCACAGCTCTCGCAGCTGTGCTTTTTTTGTGCGCGTAAGGTCGACAGAAAGACGTCGCTTAACGCAAGCTCAGCGCATCGTTTGCGATCAGCGTAAAATCTTAAAATTGTCGAGGAGCCTGAAAAAAATCAGACCGTTTCGGTCTGAGTGTCAGAAGGGATATAGGTCAGCAAATAGACTGCAGGTTTCATCGAAACCTTGACCGCCTTGCTCTTCCCCTTGCGAAGACATGACCAGAAGGCGACGCATCCGACGCCGATCATCGAAAACACAACATCCAGGCGAGAGATCCCACCAAGGCGCCGGAACACATGCCCCAGATCGCCGAGCGGTCCGATCGCTGGGTGGTATGGTAAATCATGTGTGCGTAATTTCTGGACCATGATCAATGTACGCGCCTGATCGACAGCGGTTCCCGCAGCGGAACGAAAATCGGCAGCTGGCGTTTATTTCGCAACCAATCCAGTCCAATCAAGGGGGTTTGCGATGGCCAAGAATCACGGGGCATCCATTAAGGATGACGAAACATACGAGGCCCTCCGGGACGACGGATATTCCAAAGCCACAGCGGCTCGGATCGCCAATGCCAAGGCGAATCCCGACCAGCACCCTTCTGAGAAAGGTGGAAAGTCGCCACCTTATGAAGACTGGACCAAAGACGATTTATATCAGCGGGCGCAAGAGCTCGACATCGACGGAAGATCCAACATGAACAAAGCTGACCTTATCAAGGCGCTGCGAGGCAACCGATGAAGAGCATTTCAGTTCTGATCAACCCGCGATCGGGAAGCGTTCCGGTCGATGCGGCTGATCGAATGCGCGCTTTGCTGGCCGACCTTGGCGAAACTTGCGAGCTCAGAATGCTGGACGGCGATGATATCGTCTCGCCGATCAAATCGGCGCTGGATGAAAAGCCTGATGTGCTTGTCGTATGGAGCGGCGACGGCACGGTTGCCTGCGCGTTGCAGAATGCCGGGGCCGAAGGCGTCCCTGTCCTGCCCTTGCCCGGCGGCACCATGAACATGTTTCACAAACAGATCCACGGCGGCCCTTGCGAATGGAATGAATGCCTCCGGCGCGGACTGACCGAAGGCAAGATGATCGACGTGCCAGCCGGCACAGCGGGCGATCATCGCTTCTATGTCGCAGCGATGGCAGGAAACCTCACCGATCTGACAGGCCCGCGCGAGCACCTTCGCGAAGGGCACTTCCTTCAGGCCCTACAGGAGTTGTCTGGCAGCGATCTGCTCGATCTTCGCACAACGATGACATTCGAGACCGGCGGGCCATCCCTCGACGCAAGCTCCGGCTTCGCCACTGCGGCTTCGATTTTCGTTGGAACGCACGAAGAATCCGCCTTCGAGTTTGCGTATATTGACCCTGATAATCCACTCGAACTCATGGCTTCAGGTTTGGGCGCCCTGTTCTCCGACTGGCGCGATGCAAGCGGCGTGACCACGTTGCAGGCGGTCGACGTCGTACTTAATCATGAGCGCGGCAAAGAACTGCGTGTTACGCTGGACGGTGAGCCGACCCGGCTTAAGTCCGGCACACGGTTCACACGTATCGAAAAGGCGGGCCGCGCTATATCGGCCCAGATCTAATGTCAAAAATTATCCAGATTGCAGACATCCATTTCGGCACGGAAAATCCTCGTGCCCTGAAAGCTTTCAAAGAAACATGCGAGGCCATTGAGCCGGACGCCTTTGCTGTTTGCGGGGACCTCACCCAACGCGGGAAACGGTCTGAGTTCAGCGATTCCCGCGAATGGCTCGACTCGTTTGATTTGCCCAAGCTTGTCGTCGCGGGAAATCACGACACCCCCCTGCTCAACCTTTATGAGCGTGTCGTGTCACCATTTGAAAGATACGACGACTATTTCGGAGATCTGAGCAAACCGGTTGTGCTCGATAATGCTGTCCTGATTGGCATCAACACGTCACGCGGCTGGCAGACCCGAAAGAACTGGGCCGAAGGTTCGGTCAATCTTGAGGATCTGGAAGACGCGATTGCCACGTGCGGCGACCTGGAAGGCAAAATGTGTTTTCTGATATGCCACCACCCCTTCCTGTCGCCTCCGGACGCGCCCTTGCGAACGGAAACACGGCGTGGCCGCCGATCAAGCCGGCGGATTGCGCGTAGCCGTTTCAGATACCTCCTGACCGGGCATGTGCATGCGCCCTCAGTGACCGTGGTCGACCATGAAAACGAAGCCTATATCGCGGTCTCCGCTGGCACGCTTTCCACCCGGCTGCGCAATACGCCGGCAAGTTTCAATCTGATCGACATTTCCGGCGACAATTGCGTGGTGACGGTATTTGACCTGCATGGCGATCGCTTCGTGCCGCAGACACCGCATGTCCTGACGCCAGATTTCAACCGCGCCGAAACCCGCATTGAGATAGACTAGAAGTCAGTCGTCTTCATGACGCGTTCGGTTCCAGGCATACGCAGCGAAACCGTGTAGCCGCCGCCTGGCGTTGAACTCACTTCATGCTTGGCGCGCAGCTGTTTCGCAAAGGCCGCCATGAGCCTGGATCCCAGCCCGGAAGGACCAGCATCACTCGCCTCGTCGACGTCTGCGCCGAAGCCGTCATCGGCGATGGCAAGCACGATTTCCTCACCTGCCTTGTCTTCGGTCAGCGTCACGTTGATCGTGCCGCCGGTCTCGTCAAACGCGTATTTGATGGCGTTGGTCACCGCTTCCAGCAAGAAGAGCGCGATCGGAATGGCATCGTCGGCCGGGCGATCAATTTCCTCGATCTTCTGAACAATATTGACGTGAAGCTCATCCATACCGAGCGCGCCTGAAAGGTGCGACAGCAAAGCTTCCAGAAACGGCCTCATGTGGACCGTCTCAAGCCGCTCATGTTGATAGAGCGTCTGGTGCACAATCGAAAGCGCATCAATCCTGTGCCGTGCTGCGGAGATAACCTGCCTTGCGGCCGGGTCCGAGACCTGGCGACGTTGAAGGTTCAGAAAGCTCGCCACGATCTGGAGGTTGTTTTTCACGCGGTGATGGATTTCCTTCACCGCGGCGTCGCGCGTGTTGATCGCCGCGCGCAAGGAACTGTCACGATCGGCGATGCGGTTCGCCATCCGGTCAAATGTCAGAGCGAACGACAAAATTTCATCTGGCGCGTTCGCAAACTCCTCGCCGATGCGAAAGTTGTAGTGCCCTTCGCCATAAATCAGCGCCAGCCTGCGAAGCCGCGACAACCACTTCAGAACCAGTCCGTCCACCGCCAGCCAGGCCGCAATGAGCGCGAGCGAGAATGACAGCAGAGGAATGCCGACGGACTCGAGCGGCTGAAGCGTAAATTCGCTGAACAGTCCGGGGGATGGTCTGGAGATAACGGCGTAAATCCGGCCATCGACAATGGCCCGAACAACCACGTCAATCGACCTGCCATCTTTGGTTTTCAGCACGAAGAGCTCGCCATCGGGGTCCCCGGTGGCTGCCTTGATCCATGTATTGCTGATACCAACGATGCGGGTACTGCCAAAGACCTGGCCATCGCCATCGGACAGGGCCAGCTCCACGTCATCAGGCAGGTTCGTCAGGCGTATGGTGCGGATCAGTTCATCTGTACGCAGTGGAAAAGCCATGGCACCGCGAAACTGACCGTCACCGTCTTCAACCCGGCGCAACACAGAAAACAGCCAGGTCTGGCTCTGCGGTCCGAAGAAAGCGTCTGTGCGGATCGTCGTCTTGCCGGCCTTCAACTGTTCGAACGCTTCCGGCTGGGCCACTTTGAGAGTTGGCCGTTCCGTCAAAGCAGAGCACTGTGTGAAGCCTTCACTGTCAAAGTACGCAATGTTGGATAATTGCGGCACACGCGGGGACAAGGTGGCGAAAACCCCACGGCAGTCCCCGGCGACAATATCGGCTTCATAAATCTGCTGCAGTGTATCGACCGTCGACAGAACCTGTTCGACTTCATCGATCGCCCTGTCCGAGATTTCAGTCAGATTGTTGCGGCGTTCGGCGCGGGCATCCTGCGCATTCAAGTAGGAGCGGAACCCGGCAAAAATGAGAATTGGAGTCAGTGCGGCTGCGATTGTTATGAGCAATCGCAGCCGTAGTGAACCTCTACGAAAAGAGGAAGGTTGTTCAGACGTCTGCCGGTTGTCCACGCGAAAGCTCGTCGGCCTGCTTCATGATATCGTCGAACGCTTCTGAAGCACGCAATGTGCCGTCGCCTGCAAAGCCAGATTTCGTGTTCTCTACAATCTCGGCAAGTGCCTTGCGTGCACGGCTGACGCGGCTCTTGATCGTTCCCACGGCGCACCCGCAAATCTCGGCGGTTTCCTCGTAAGACAGTCCGCCTGCCCCGACCAGAATCAGCGCTTCTCGCTGGTCTTCCGGAAGCACGGCCAGACCGGTTCTCAGGGCGAGCAAGTCCATGGCTGATGACGGATCATCGTTCGACACCAGTGTCGCTTCTGCAACTTCCGGGTCGAGTTGCTGACGACGCCAGCTGCGGCGCTTTTCGGAATAGAACAGGTTGCGCAGGATCGTGAAGGTCCAGGCTTTCAGATTGGTACCGGCCTGATAGCTGGCGCGGGCTTTCCACGCTTTCAGCATGGCTTCCTGGGCCAGGTCATCGGCGGCTGTGGCGTTGCCACAAAGGCTGCGCGCAAATGCGCGAAGATGGGGAATCAGGCTGGCAAGTTCTGTTTTGAAGGCCTGATCGTCTATGGTCGGCGTTGTCAAAACAGTCTCTATTTCTTGTTTTTCGAAGAATTGTCGGCTTGTTCCAGCAGGCTCAGAAACTCGTCTGGCACTGGTTCGCTGGTCACGTCGTCATACAGCCGACGAAGTTGGTCGCCGATCCGTTTTTGGCGCAACTTGCGCGAGCGGCCCTCGTCCGCATCGGCGTCTGGCTTTTGATTCATATCTGAGTAACTCGCTTTATAGCTCATATTTCCCCGGGTAGCAGCCGTGTCTTGAACAAATGATAAGACGTGCGGAGATGGAAAGTTCCAACGCACAGAGTTTTTTTTCATTTGGTTGCAACTTTTCGATTCAACACAAGTTATAGGTCAGACGCCAATCTGCGAGGGAAATTAATGAGTCTTGTCGAACAGTTCGGTCCACACCTGCCTTTTCTCCGGCGCTACGCGCGCGCGTTGACGGGAAGCCAGGCGAGTGGCGATTCGTATATTCGAGCATCACTGACAGCGCTGGCAGAGGATCCGACGCAAGTCAGTCGTGATCTGCCACCCCGTCAGGCGTTGTATCGGTTTTTCCATGCGATCTGGGGATCGACAGGCGCCCGCCTGGAACGCGCGGAGGATTCAGCCGCCAGTCCAGAGAGCCGTCTGCAAGCGCTCGCGCCGATTGAGCGCCAGGCGTTTCTTCTGACCGCGCTTGAGGGCTTTCAGGTCAGCGAAGCGGCTACAATTCTCGGTAAAACCTCCGAAGAGGTCGAGCAGCTTATCGCGAAGGCTCACACCGACATCGAAGCGACCTTGTCTACCAAGGTTCTCATCATCGAAGATGAGCCGATTATCGCTGCCGATCTGGAAAGCCTTGTCGAAGAACTCGGTCATGAAGTTATCGGAAACGCAACGACGCACACTGAAGCCGTTGCGATGGCACGCGCCAATCCGCCCGGCCTGATCCTGTGTGACATCCAGCTTGCAGATAACTCCTCGGGCATTGATGCCGCGCACGAGATTCTCGAAGAGCTTGATGTTCCGATCATCTTTATCACGGCGTTCCCGGAACGGCTTCTCACGGGTGAACGGCCAGAGCCGACCTATCTCATCCCGAAACCTTTCCAGGAAAACACAGTAAAGGCCGCCATCGGCCAGGCGCTGTTCTTCCACCCGTCTTCGGAGTCGGTTGCCGCCGAATAAATTTCAGGATGCCGCCGGACATGTCCGGCGGCATTTCCATGCCCGCACCGGGAAGTCATGATGTCTAACTATCTTCAGGGCGCCCTTTATCGCTTGGACCGCGCGGTTGATGCGGACAATGATCTCTCAAAAATCCGGCGACTTCTCTCCCTCCCCTCCGATCTGATCGAGCGCGAACTGACGCTCAAAAAGGATGATGGCGAGCTGGAGTATTTCCAGTCGTGGCGCTGCCGGTACAACTCCCTCAAGGGCCCGACAAAAGGCGGCATACGTTTTTCGCCACACGCGAATGCCGATGAGATCAACTGCCTCGGTCTGCTGATGACATTGAAGTGCGCCCTTCTGGACTTGCCGTTCGGCGGAGCCAAGGGCGCGGTTCGGGTTGATCCCGCGACCCTCTCACAGAATGAGCGCCATCAGCTGGCCGATGCGTATGGCGATTTGTTTGCAGACACGCTTCGGCCCGATCACGATATAGCAGCCCCTGACGTGGCGACGACCCCGGATGATATGGAAGCGTTGATCGCAGGGCTACAACGCTCAATGGATGATGAAGACGCGAAGGGCGCCGTCACTGGAAAACCGCAAGACGCGGGCGGGATTACGCTTCGCAAGGGCGCAACGGGTCGCGGTGCGGTTTTCATCCTTAAACACCTCCAGAACGACCTTGGCCTGGATCTGCAAAACAGTCGGATTGCCGTTCAGGGTATGGGTAAAGCCGGGATGGAATTTGCTGAAGATGCGGCGGCAGCTGGCGCAACCATTGTTGCCATGGCCGATAGCAGCGGCACAATAACTGATCCCAAGGGCCTGGATATCGAAGACATCGCCAGCCAGAAACGCGATGGAGGCCTTAACTACAGTGACGCGTCTGAGGCCATTCTATCTGTCGATTGCGATATACTGTGCCTGGCTGCGATGTCCGATGCCGTGCGCACCGACAATGCGACAAATCTCAACTGCAAATTCCTGCTCGAGATCGCCAATGCCGCAGTCAATCCAGATGCAGACGATGTTTTGAAAAGCCGAAGCATTGCCGTTGGTCCGGATATTCTGTTCAACGCAGGCGGCGTGGCCGCATCCTATCTTGAATGGATGAAGGACCGGCGCACAGAAGACAGCGACAAGATCGACATGCAGGCAATGTGGGAAGACCGGCTGGCGACTGCTGCAGGATCAGCCGCGGCAACGCTGGCTGAATGTGAAGGCGACTGGCGTCTTGCCGCGACGGTCTATGCCTTGCGCGATCTTGATGCGATTGCAAATAGCCAGGGCCTGTTTGACTAAAAGCCCCCTGCCCCACATTCAGGATTTCGACAGATCCGGCGTATCTTTTGCTTTTGCCAGCTCTTCACTTTGAGTGGCCGGCTCCATCGGCTCTATCTCGCCCAACGCCTTCCAGGCTTTCTCGAGGCCGGTATCCGGCGAAGAAAGTTGAATTTCGGACAGCACGCGCTTTAGCTTACTGACATCTTTCTTATTAGTATCCATTGGTCCCTGAGGCCCTGATTCCATCCAGTTTTTTGATAGCAGAATTGAGCGAATTCTCCAAAATCTGCGACGGTCGTCCAGACAGGACCATCGCATCATGTGGCGACATGTCCTCTACAAGGATCAACGCGACAGCGACCCGCTCAACGTAAGTCAGACTACGGACACGACCGTTCAGCGAGCCATCCTCATCACGCGATGTCGTCAGGATCACAACCACGCCCTTGCGATGGATCGCGTCATCGAAGGCATCAAAAGCCAGTTTGAAGATGTCCTGAGGAGAGATATTCCGCTGCGCCTGCACCGCCGGTCTGGCGCGCAGGAAGGCCGCTTCCAGGATGCCATCTGCCAGTGTCTGATCGCCGGTCAGGATCAAGCCGAGACGACGCAGCCGACGAAGCAGCGATCCAGAATTGGTAGAAAGGTCTGTCAAAGAAGGAATCGCGTACTGATCAAAAACTCAGTTATTATAATTCAATGACGGCGCTAGCATTAATCTAGATTAGCCCGCTGAATTTTATCTTGGCCGTTTGAACGTGCTTCCGGGTTGAGAAGATTTATTTTTTTCAAATGCAGGTAGTCGATATCGAAGAAGGACAGACGCATCAGGCGCTCGCGATCAAGCAGCGTAACTTCGCCGCCTCGATCCTCAGCTATCAGGCCTGACCGGCGCATTGCAGACATGGTTCGCGAGACGTGGACGGGTGTGAGACCGAGCGCGTCGGCAATATCCGCACGCGTCAGAGGCATGGTGAGCTGATCAACATCCTCTCCCGTCGCGCCAACATATCGCCGATGCAGTTCCAGCAGCATGTGGCCGATGCGTTCTCTCGCCGAGCGCCGCCCGATCCGCACAATCTGTTCGCGCAGGATCGACTCTTCCTGGACAGCAGACCACCAGAACGCAGATGCCAGTCTCGCTGATTGCTGCAGCATCTCTATGAAGGGCCTGGAAGCAATCACGGCGACGTGACAATCGGTGATGGCCGTCACTGAATGATCCGCTTCAAGGTCTGCAAGGGCCTGAAGGTCAAACACGTCACCTGGCAACATGAAATTGACGATCTGACGACGGCCATCCTCCAGCAGACGATAGCGAATGGCCCAGCCACTCTGCAGGATGAAGACCCTGTTGGTTTCCTCCCCTGCCTGGATCAGGTCTTCGCCGGCCCTGTAAACTTCTTCCTGCTGGTCCAGCTCGTAGAAAAGCGACCAAGCGTCTTCTCCGAGCTGCGCATACTGCGCCAATCTTCTCTTGAACACGCTCATCGCTCCCTCAACCCTGTCGGCGATACAAAATTTACGCACGCCTGCGCATCAATCCAACCTAATCTGGAACAATTGCAAGCGCGCGCCGTTGATTAGTTGAATTTACGACATGAATGGAGTTTCACAATGGCAACTCGCACATCTGCCTCAAAAACGAATGGATCTATCAAATTGACAGAATCAGCAGCAAAAGCAGCCTCTTCCGACTATGACGCGCTGAAAGAAGATATTTCCCAGCTGCGCTCGGACCTTCAGTCGTTTGCCAATAATTCCGGCAAATACATCAAGGGCCGTTCGAGCCAGGAAATCTCGAAAGGCGTCGAAAAATCGAAAGATTACGCTTCGAAGGCATCCAAGGAAGCTGGCAATGCCAAGGATTTCGTTGAAACGAAAGTTCGCGAAAACCCACTCGCAGCCGTCGGCATCGCGTTCGGTACCGGCGTATTGATCGCGGCGCTGCGTAAGTAGCCCCCTACGATGGATGTAGCAAAACTTAGAATTATTGCTGGTGCCGGCGCGGTCTTTTTTGGCTTCGCCGGCACTACGGCTTTAACGATTGCCGGTGTTTTGGCACTCATTCCAGTGATGGGCCTGCTGTGGGCGACGGTGACCGTCGCATGTATCCTCATGGCCATCGCTTGCATCTGCACTGTGGTGTTCCTGAAGCCAGGCAAGTCCACCGAGGAAGAGTTGGACCAGTTTGAGAATGCGACAGCCGATATGTTGGCTGAGTTGCCTTTCGACACGATCGCTTCGCTGGTTGAGAAACGTCCGATTGCGGCCGCCACCATGGCGTTGGCCGCCGGGTATTTTGTGGTCAGCAATCCTGATCAGGCTGTGAAAGGCTTGCAAAAGATCATCGACGAGCTGATCTAAAGGGCGCATGCCCGACCTCGAATCACACAGATGCCGTCAGGCATACATCCATGACAGAAAGGCTGCCTCATGCTGAGAGCGGCCTTTCTCGTCGTGTCTGCTTTGACCACGGGCGTGAGCCTTGGCCGCAAGGCGATTACGACTGCGGTCAATCGCAAGAAAAAGAAAATCATTCATCAGGCCGCCCTCGATGCGCGAGAGCGCATCCGTGGGCATGCCGAGGAATATCTGCGCCAAAGCATCACCACCTTTGTGAAATCCGTTTTCATCAAGGCGCTCTTGCTGATCGGCGCATGGCTCGGATATCGCCTTGGCCTTTATTCTCATAGTGTCTTCTCGGCGGTAATCGTCGTCCTGATTGCCGTCTTCCTGTTACGCGACGCAATTGTCACCTTTCCGACAGCCCGGCTGGTTCTCAGCAAGTTGCGGGAATATTCCTGGCGCCCCCGGAAAGCCATTGGCGAGACGGTCGCGGCCCTCGTCTTCAAGCAGGTCCTGGAAGAAGCCGAAGCGATTGAAACGGGCCGAACGACCCGGATCATTCTGTCGCTCGCCGGCCACAAGATGGATGATGTGACGCGTGAAATTGCCGAAGAAGTCGCCAATATTGCCCGGGATACCAGCTGGCAGGATCTGCGGCCCTTCATGTTGGCTGCAGCGGGAAAATTCGTAACGCTTTCCGTGCTTTACTCGGTATTCGTCTATGTTCTGGTCCACACCGGATAGGCAAACGAATCAGCCGCCGTCAGGAACAACCTAACAGGGCTTTAATCTTGGCACGTTCCAGCGGAACCAAGCTGCGAGACCGGCGTTTTTAAAGAGTATCCGAATTCAAAGATGCGGAGCTCTCTTATGACCAGAACAGTCAAACTTTTTGCCGTCGCCACAGCGTCGCTCGCCATGAGCGGTTTTGCGATGGCTCAGGATGTTTCGCTCACATCTGCAGAGCAGGACATGGTGTCAGACGCTTGCCGCGTGGGCGCCCCGCTCATTCCGGTACAATCTGACTTTGGCTATGAGACTGGCGAGTTTGCACTGCCAATCCAGAGCGATTCCGGAGACGTGAATTCGGCCCTAATCCTATCGGCGCAATCCCTGCGCGATATTCCCGAATGCAAGGCAGAGGTCGACGACCTGATCGCGTCCTATGAGACCGGGCAGAACGCTGCCATCTCCTAGTAATTACGGTGACGTGGTGCGGGCGGCCGGGCTTGAACCGGCAAGGCCATACGGCCGAGGGATTTTAAGTCCCTTGCGTTTACCAATTTCGCCACGCCCGCAAACATCGTTCTGAAATTGACAGATGCGGCTAATAGGGCGCTCGCAGACCAGCTGCAAGCGCCCAAAACAACTAGCTGACGCGCTCGAAAATCGCCGCGAGCCCCTGCCCGCCGCCGATACACATGGTTTCGAGGCCGTATTTGGCTTCCTGACGTTCCATTTCGTACAGCATCGTCGTCAGAATCCTGACACCCGTCGCGCCGACAGGGTGGCCGAGCGAAATACCCGATCCATTTGGATTGAGCCGCTCATAGTCTTCTTTCTCAAAACCGAGCGCCGTGGTGCAGGCCAGAACCTGAGAGGCAAAGGCCTCATTGAGTTCGATGACGTCGATGTCCGAAATTTTCAGGCCTGCACGATCCAGCGCCTTCTGACTGGACGGCACCGGGCCAATCCCCATGACTTCCGGTCCGACACCAGCAACAGACCAGGACACGAGTCTCGCCAGCGGTGTCAGGCCGTATTTGTCCGCTGCCTCGCGCGTACAGACGATGCAGGCGGCGGCGCCATCATTCTGGCCGGACGCATTACCCGCCGTAACCGTCGCATCAGGATCAACCTTGCCGCGCAGCGCCCGCAGCTTCGAGAGCTTCTCCATGCTGGAGTCCGGACGGATATGCTCATCCTTGGAGACGACGGTATCGGCCTTGCGGCCTTTCACGGTGTACGGGACGATTTCCTTGTCGAACTTCCCGCTTTCCTGGGCCGCAGCGGCCTTTTTGTGCGAATTGACAGAGAACTCATCCTGCGCCTCGCGGCTGATATTATATTCGCGGCGGAGGTTTTCAGCGGTTTCGATCATACCGCCTTCAACGGGGTGATGTTTGCCACCCGCTGTGTATCGACCACGGGTCAGAGCATCATGAAGCATCAGGCCATCGCCTTTGATGTCCCAGCGCATCTTGGTGGAAAAGAACGGGGCATTTGACATGCTTTCCGCGCCGCCTGCGATCATCACGTCGCTGGCGCCTGTGGCGATCTGCATGATCGCATAGATCACTGACTGGAGGCCTGACCCGCACCGCCGGTCAATCTGGATACCACCTGTCCCAGTCGTGAGGCCCGCATCCAGTGCCACAACGCGGCCCAGCGCAGGCGCTTCCATCGATGGATAACACTGCGCGAAGACGCAATCTTCCACTGCCTCAGCAGGCACGCCGGTGCGAGACATCAATTCCTTGACGATGTGCGATGCAAGGTCATGCGCCTGAACAGTTTTGAAGCTGCCGCCAAATCCACCAACAGGCAGGCGAAGCGGTGAGCAGATAACGACGTATCTCATAGAAAATTCCTTCCGGGGTTTGGAAGGGGTTACAGCCAATAAGAGGCGCCATGACAAGAGCGCACTATAATGAAGTTTTCTGCACGCTTAGCCAGCGATGGCGTAACCGGCTTCAAATTCGAGATTTTGCAATGGGATTTCGATGAGGTTTGACGTCGATTGCGCACTTCGCACCCACGCGCTTCTGACTTCGCCATCATCAGTGTGGTGCACGATAGCGACTGAGCCAATCAGGTCGCCGTCCGGCGTTCTAACCGGCATGCCAGCCGTCAATGTTTTTGGCTCATCAACGACGGCCCTGTTTCGCTGAGCAAGTGCATCAGTCTCGACAATTTTGATCGCGTCGGTGGACGCAGATACATTTGCCAATCCGCCCTGACTTCCAAACCTGTAATCGCGCTCTCCAGGCTGGGCCACGGGCCCGCCCAGCAATTCGTCAGACGCCATGTATTGCTGTTGCAGATAGTCAGGCTGGCGCTCACGATCCGACGCGCTCCAGCTGCCAACTTCATAGTCGCTGGAGTACGGATCATTGGCGACATAGGTTGAGTTCGATTGCCCTTGCGCAGCCCCGACCGCAGAGACAGCTATCACTGCAGCGACTGACAGGTAGCGAATGGACATCAGGAACTCCGGTCTGGCGGGACAGAATATGATCCGGCCACCTTTTCCAGGCGCCGGATCACACGATTAGTCTTCGATCTATTCCGGATCTGCGACGGCGGTTTCGCTCTCGATGGAAACGTCCGCTTCCGGCGCAATCACCACCGTCTCTTCGTTCTCATCTTCACTCAAACTGGAGTCCAGCATCTGCCGCTGACGCAATTTTTCGCGCGCTTCCCGCTCGCGATCGACGCCAGCCCGCAGATCATCGAGTGCGGTGCGTGGGCCAAAACGGGTTTCGGCTGTAAACGAGGAGTCGATGTCCTCTGCATAGGCGCCAGTTGCGCCGCGTTCATTGCTGGTCGCGATCTGCGCCATCGCCGCGCCAGAGAGCGCAATGGCAGCAAGTCCGATTGTCGTAAACTTCAAAGTCATTGCAATCTCCATCGTGTGGTCATCATTACAGCCTTGGCGCTGCCAATCTGATCCATTAACGCGCTGACACCTTATTTGTTGCCAGTTCATCCGTTCTGGCCACGTCCACGCGCAGTGACGGCTTTTCTGGCCTCCTCGACACCCTCGGCGGTCACGCTGGCGGCGTGCTCGGCAGAGCGCTTGACTTCAAGCTTCATGGCGTCGCCGAAAGGCAGGGCGAAGCCGTCATCGATCAGCGCCTTGTACTTGCGCAGCAGGACCGGGTCGCAGCTCGCCATTTCGTGCGCCATCTTGATGGCCGCCGGCAGCAACTCGTCAGCCTTGTAGACCCGGTTTACCAGCCCCCAGCGCTCTGCTGTTTCAGCATCAAGGAAGTTGCCCGTGAACGACAATTCCTTGGCGCGGCTCGTGCCAATCATGCGTGACAGCTTCTGGCTGAGCCCCCAACCCGGCACGATCCCGACACGCGCATGGGTGTCGGCGAATTTGGCGTTCTCGGAGGCCAGCAGCACATCGCACATCAGCGCCAACTCAAAACCGCCCGTGATCGCAAAACCGTTGATCGCACCGACGATCGGCCACGGATAGGCTGCGAGCGCCTTTGAGATGTCGATATCGCCGCCATCAACGCCAAGCGCAAAGCCGGACTCACCGGCTTCCTTCAGGTCGACGCCCGCGGTGAAGGCGCGGCCCGCCCCCGTCAGGACAACAGCCCGGACCGTCTCGTCTTCTGCAAGCTCGGCAAACGTCTTCACGATCTGCGAACGAAGCGCGCGGCTGAGCGCGTTAAGCGCATCCGGACGGTTCAGTGTGACGATGGCGATCGGGCCATCTTTTTCTACGATTACGATCTCTTCTGACATGGTATTCCTCCACTCCGGTGCCATATTTCGCTTCGGATGGGTCTTAGCCTGCCCTGCAGCCAAACACCAAGGGCGGATTGAGCAACATGTCCCCAGCCAATGTGAACTACACCTTCAATGACGAAGACCTGGAGAAGCTGAAGGCGTTTGGAGAGGTCCGGCATCATGACGCGGGTGCCCCTCTGATCGAAGAAGGCGACAGCCAGGTCGACTGTCTGATCACCCTGTCCGGGCATACGGATATCTTTATCGAGACACCGGACGGCGAGAAGCGGGTGGGCTGGATGGAACGCGGGCAATTTGCCGGCGATATCAGCGTGTTGACCGGGCAAGCGTCGCTTTCACGCACAGCCATGGGCGCGGCCGGTGAAATTCTTCACATTACGCACCCCAACTTTCAGCGGCTTCTCGTTGAAAACTCATCGCTTTCTGATGTGTTTGTGCGCACCCTGACCGCACGCCGGGCCTTTGCGCAGGATGCTGAACATGGCGCTGTCATCGTGATCGGCGATGCGCATGACCGGGATGTCTTTGCAGCGCGTGACCTCCTCTCCAAGCATATGATCGCGCATCGGTGGCTCGATCCGGCGACAGACCCACTGGCCAAGCGGATCATGCAAGCGCGCGAGATTGAGGCAGACGCCCTGCCCGTCGTCATACGTGGGCGCTCGCGCATCATGAGCCGGCCTGACATCGCCGAACTCTCGGAGGCCTTCGGTCTTGATCTTGTGCCCGATGAAAGTTGCGTCGATCTCGTTGTCGTCGGCGCTGGCCCAGCAGGCCTTGCCGCCTCGGTCTACGCGGCCTCGGAAGGCCTCAGCGTTGTAACGTTAGACACGGACGGCCCTGGCGGACAGGCCGGCACCTCCTCCAAGATCGAAAACTATCTTGGCTTCCCAATGGGTGTCTCAGGCCGTGAACTCGCGGCCCGCGCCGCGATTCAGGCGCAGAAATTCGGCGTGCGGATCGCCTCACCCGCTCAGGCCGTAAAGCTCGAGAAACTGGGAGACGATTACTGCATCAGCCTGAAAGATGGCCGCAAACTTGCCAGCCGCGCGATCGTCATCGCGACCGGGGCGCAATATCGCCGCCTGCCCATCCCGAACGTCGAACGGTTTGAGGGGCGCGGCATCTATTACGGCGCAACGCCAATGGAAGCCCAGCTCTGCGGCGGCCAGTCTGTTGCGCTTGTCGGCGCGGGCAATTCGGCTGGCCAGGGCGCGGTGTTTCTCAGCCAGACCGCCAAGGCGGTCCACCTGCTCTACCGCCGCCCGGACATTCGCGAGACAATGTCAGAGTACCTTGTGAGACGGCTGGAAGAGACGCCGAACATCTTCCTGCATCCTTCAACGGAGATAAGCGATCTTCATGGTCTGGAAGACGCGGCGCCGGACAATGACCGGCTCGTCAGCGCAACCTTCCTCAACCGGCAAACGGGCGAGACGACAGAGGTCGATACACCGTTTGTGTTCCTGTTCATCGGCGCGCAGCCCCATACCGACTGGTTGCCGCAGAACATGACCTGCGACGAGAAAGGTTTCGTCAAAACCGGGACGGATCTCGCCAATATTGATCTCGTTCGCGCTGGCTGGGCGCTAGAGCGCATGCCGACCCGCTATGAAACGAGTTGGCCACGCATCTATGCCGTGGGCGATGTCCGCATTGGCTCAGTTAAGCGGGTCGCGTCCAGCGTCGGCGAAGGCTCTGTCGTTGTCAGCGACATTCACAAGGCGCTGTCAGAGGTGGCGGGCTAGACGCCTCAGGCGGCCGGGCACGCCCCGCCATTGCTCGCCATGCCGTCGATCACGTCTTCAAGAAACTCGCCGAGATCATCCATATTTTCGTAGGCTTCAACATCGGCCGGTGTGGCATCGTCAGCCTGGCCCTTTTCCCTCAATTCGCTATAGATTTCCTGGCCTGAGCGACCTTCTTCAAAACCAGGCGCGACCGCGATCATGGTCGTTCTCATACGTTCGGCGTCTGCATCCGGCATTTCAGCCAACTGGCCGGTGAGGCAGTCACAGAACCCGTCGACACTCACATCATTCTCCGCGAGCTCCCCTGCCGGCTCCGGATCAGACATGATCGATGCGCAAGCCTTTTTGACGTCGCTATTGCCACCGCCACCACCACCGCCGCTCCCGCAAGCGCTCAATGCCAATGCAGAGACGCCAAGAACCAAAATCGATCGTATCATTTGAATTTTCCCCAACCAGAAACAATTCGGGCAAATTGAAAGAAAACCGGCAGGCCTGTCCAGAGGCGACACCAGAATTTTCATGTCAATTTGAGATATTTTCCTGTCAGCTTTGCCGGATGCGCCGGAAGCCTGCCGCGATCAAAAATACGAGGGCCACAAGAAACGCGATCAGCAGGAAGCCCATTTTCGCGGGCGTCAGAAAACTCTTCAGGCCCAGCAGGTTGATCGTGCCAGAAAGAGCGAGCGCCTGGACGGTGTTTTCCGCCAGATCGAACACAATGGTCAGCAAGGCCGGGATTGCAGCTAGTTTGCCGTAGCGCCCTCCAAATCTCACCGCCAGCCCCATCAGCAGGCCGCCATAGGCGAGCGGGAACAGCGTGTCGTTGATCACCGTCACCCAGAAATGGGCGCGTCTCTGTTCGGCAGAGAATTCAGCGAGCCGAGCCTTGGCCGCATCTCCTGAAAAGATCTGGTCTAGCAGCGGTCCATCGAGCGATTGGCGCAGCGGCGAAAAGCTGAGCAGGATAACGACAGCCGCGACGAGCAAGCCGAGGATGACCGGCGTTCTCGACAGGAATGTCATCATTCGGGTCAATCGCCCTCTCCGTCGACGAGCTCAGGCGCAGAGCCCGCCGCCTTGGCGAGCTCGATGAGCTGCCACTTCATCTTCTCAAGGGCATCCTGATCCGCGCCGCGTGCAACCAGCGACACACCATTATCGCCAAGCGATCTGAACCACGGATAAGAGCCCACATTGATGCCGTCAGCGTCGTTCGCAATTTGCGAGAGTTTCTCTGCGACATCCCCTTCCCTGAGGCCCGGCGCGCGTATGGTCACCGAATGAATGACGACGCCGTGCTCAAGCCGGTGTCCGATATCCTGCAGCATGCCGAGAACGATGGACGGCACACCAGCCAACGTGAAGACATTGCCGGTCTGAAAGCCCGGCGCGCCGGAGACCGGGTTGGCAATCGGGCTCGCACCATGCGGCAGACGGGCCATACGCTGGCGCGCTTCGGTAAATTCGGTCCCCATCTCGTCATAACGGGCCTGAAGGTCTGCGAAAACCTCCGGGTCGTGGCCGATGCTGACGCCAAAGGCTGCCGCGATCGCATCTGCCGTAATGTCATCATGGGTGGGGCCTATGCCGCCGGTCGTGAAGACATAGGTGTAACGCGCCCGCAGGGCATTCACGGCCGCGACGATCTCATCCTGCTCATCAGGCACGGTGCGGACCTCACGAACAGGTATGCCAAGCGGCGCGAGGAAGCGCGCAATCTGCTGGGTATTGATATCGCGCGTGCGCCCGGACAGGAGCTCGTCGCCGATCAGGCAAATTGCGGCGGTGACGGTTTTTTTTGTCATCGCCGCAAACTGGATCACACCGGCCTATTCTTCAAGCGCTTCGTAGATGAGGCGCATCGAATCTGTCCGGAAATCTGCTGGTTCATCCGGCAACTGGCCGAAACGCTGGATCATGCCGATGAAGAAGAGGTCGTTCTCAGGGTCGATCCAGAACCACGTGCCGGCCGCGCCGCCCCAATAATAAGTGCCCGTACCGGCAGGGCTTTTCATCGCCGCCGGATCGGTAATGATCCCGAAGTCGAGACCGAATTTGTGAGGCTCGCCCGCCTGCAGATTGGCATTGGTGCCATCGAAACCGATACCAACAACGTCGTCTGGCAACTGATTCTGCGTCATCAGGGCAACCGTTTCCGGTTTCAAAATCTGCTGGCCACTCAGCGACCCGCCATTCAGCATCATCTGGGAGAAGCGCGCATAGTCATCAATGGTGGACACGAGACCGCCGCCACCGGACTCAAACGGCACGGTGCTTTCCTTGAACTGGACGTTCTCAGTGTAGAACGGCACGAACTTGCCAGCTTCCTCATAATAGGTCGTCACATCGGCAAGCCGGTCATAGTCAGCTTCCGGCACGAAGAAGCCGGTATCGTCCATGTTGAGCGGCGTCAGAACATTCGCGTCGAGATACTCGCCAAATGGCATTCCGGACAGTTTCTCGACGAGATAACCCTGAATATCGACGGCGGCTGAATAATACCACTTCTCGCCAGGCTGATAGAGCAGAGGGATGCCGGCAACCTTGTCGATAAACGTGTCGAAGTCCGGAGCCCGCAGAACTTCCTGATCTCGGAACTGGTTGTTCGCATAGTCGGTGCCGCCAAGCCCATAGGCGAACCCGGCCGTATGGCTCATCAGCTCGCGCATCGTGGCCGGACGCTCCAGATCGACCAGGATTGGCGTGCCATCTTCATTCTCGCCGTCCAGAACCTTCAGGTTTTCGAATTCCGGAATGAACTTGGTGATCGGGTCATCCAGAGAGAATTTGCCCTGCTCATAGAGTTGCATCAGCGCGACGCCGGTGATCGGCTTCGACATCGAGTAGATGCGATAGATGGTGCCGGGCTGGACGGGCGTCGCGGTCTCTACGTCGCGCACGCCATACTCGCCGTACTGGGCAACCTCGCCGTCTTTCACCAGAAGCGTCTGCATGCCGATGACCTGACCGGCATCAACAAAGCCCTGCATGGCTGAAGCAAGTTCTTCCAGTCCAGCCGCATCGAAGTCAGCGGCATCCTCAGTGGCGAGGGGCGGCCAGCTTTCGGACACCCCCGCACTATCGGTTGCCGTTGGCGCTGCGGCGCACGCCGCAACAAAAATCGCCAGCGATGCGGCGCATGACAGTATGGTGGTCGAACGCAAAATGGTTCTGGACATGAAAGAGGACTCCCCGAGTTTTATATGTATCGCACTACAATTACTGTGTATGCTGGGCCCGGCAAGTTTCATTTTTAGGCAGGGGTAAAATCGCTGGGCAAAAGCGAAATCCGGGGCCCCGTGACCATCTCACTCACCCGACACACACAAACTGCCGCCTGAGATCATCGATCCGCGAATGGCAGAAGGCGGCTGGATCAGCCAGATCATTAATACCTCAGCTTCCACCGCAACTGGGTGCCGTGGGCACTGGACGCAGACGGCGCCTTTCTTTCCTTGAACTGAACGCTCTCTGTGTAGAGTGGCGCCGACTGACCGGCTTGATCGTAATTGCTCGTTACCTCCGCAAGGCCGTCAAAATCGACTTCCGGCACAAAAAAGTCGGTGTCGTCCATGTTGACCTGCATCAGAACATTCGCGTCAATACACTCGCCGTACTGGGCAACCTCTCCGTCCTTCACCAGAAGCGTCTGCATACCGCTAGCCTGACCGCCATCCAATTCGCCTGTATCTTTAGTGGCGAGCGGCGGCCCGCTTTCAGATACCCCGGCACGATCAACCGGCATGGGCGCTGCGGCACATGCCGCGACAAAGATTGCCAGCGATGCAGCGCATGACAGCATGGTGGTCGAACGCAAAATGGTTCTGGACATGAAAGAGGACTCCCCGATTTTTATATGTATTGCACTACAATTACTGTGTATGCTCGCAACCGCAAGTTTCACATCTATGCGAAATCTCTCGCCGGGCAAAGATCACTCGGCAAAAGTGAAATCGGGGCCCCATGACCTTCTCACTCAACCGCCGCCAGACCCTTTATGGCCTCGGCGCCAGCAGCCTTCTACTCAGCGCCTGTGCGAACACGCCACCAACATCTGGCGAACCGGATTTGCGCATGATCCGCGTGAATGGCATCGACATGCGGATTGCTGAGATGGGCGAAGGCCCGCTCGTTATTCTGGTTCATGGCTGGCCTGAGAGCTGGTATTCGTGGCGTCACCAGATCCGGGCGCTGGCCGCGGCAGGCTATCACGTCGTCGCACCGGACATGCGCGGCTACGGCGCAACCGACGCGCCACAAGACATCGCCGCCTATGACATCCATCACCTCGCCGCCGATATTGTAGGCATCATCGACGAGATGGGCGAGGATAAGGCCCATCTGGTTGGTCATGACTGGGGCGCCATCGTTTCCTGGAACGCCGTCCTATTGCATCCAGACCGCTTCCGTTCGCTCGCCGCCCTGTCCGTCCCTTACGGTGGCCGCGGCCCGGTCTCGCCCATCGCCGCAATGAAGAAAGGCTATGGCGAGAACTTCTTCTACATCCTCTATTTTCAAGAGCCGGGCATTGCCGAAGCCGAGTTCGACGCGAACCCCCGCGCCATCCTCAAACGCCTCTATCGCTCACCCGATACACCCACGCTGCCGCCAGAGATCACCGATCCGCGCATGGCCGCCGGTGGCTGGATCGGCCGGCTGGGCGACGTGAAACAAAGCCCTGAATGGCTGTCGCCGTCCGATCTCGATTACTATGTCGCGCAGTTCGAGCGCTCAGGCTTTCGCGGCGGGATCAACTATTACCGCAACTTCCATCGCAACTGGGAAACAACGCCGGAACTGACCGGCGCAACGATCGACATCCCGGTCATGTTTCTGGCTGGCGAGGATGACAGCGTAATCCGGGGGCGCTCAGCTGAGCAGTTGAAGGCCAGTATGGAAGAGACCTGCACAGATTTGCGCGAGGTTACGCTCCTCCCCGACACTGGTCACTGGGTCCAGCAGGAAGAGGCGAGCCGTGTAAGCGCGGAGCTTCGGGCCTTTCTGGGTGAGGTCTGAGCAAAATACCTCAGTTTCGAGCCGAGCAATACGCAACATTGGACCGGCGCAGGCGTTGATGGGACTCATTCATATAAAAGGATTTTCCCATGAAACGTCATGCAACCGCTCACTGGTCCGGCTCACTTGGTGAAGGCAAAGGCTCCATCGATACGCAGAGCGGCGCGCTCAGCGATCACGGCTACTCATTCAAGGCCCGTTTCGAAGACGAGAGCGGCAAATCCGGCACCAATCCGGAAGAGCTGCTCGCAGCTGCCCATGCCGGTTGCTTTGCGATGCAGCTCTCTCACTTCCTCGCCGAAAACGGCACGCCTGCGGAGAAGCTCGACGCGAAATCCGTCGTGACGGTCGAACAGGTTGAAGGCGGCTTCGAAGTGAAGTCTTCAGCCCTTCAGCTCACCGGCAATGTGCCCGGCATTGAAGACGCGAAGTTCCAGGAACTTGCCAAGAAAGCCAAGGAAGGCTGCCCGCTTTCGAAGGCGCTCGGCGCCATCGAGATTACGCTCGACGCCAAGCTCGCCTAAGGCCAGCCGAAATACCTGACTATGCAACGGGGCCGTCATGGCCCCGTTGTCGTATCTGGCGCTCAGGCGTCGAAATACGGACGGTCGCCGGCGATGGTGACGCGCTCCATGACCCGCACCGCCGGGTAATAGTCGCTGGCGGCATAATGCTGACAGGCGCGGTTATCCCAGAAGGCAATCGAGCCCGGCGCCCAGCGGAACCGGCACTGGAACTCCGGCAGCGAGGCTTGCGCGTACAGGTGTTGCAGCAGCCAGTCGCTCTCAGTCTTCGACAGACCCTTGATGTGGCTGGTGAAGGCTGTGTTCACATAGATGAGGCGCTCACCGGTTTCAGGATGCGTGCGGATCACCGGGTGTTCCTGAGGCGGAAACTTGTCGTGAAGCTCTTTCGGGTCTTTGCCAAGACGGCGCGCGAAGACGCGAGCAATGTCATGAACCGCCGTCAGGCCGCAGCAGAAGTCCTGCATCTTTTCCGACAAGCCCTCATAGGCTGCGACCATGTCAGAAAAGAGCGTGTCGCCGCCAACTTCCGGCAGATCAATCGCGCGCAGGATCGAGCCAAGTGATGGCTCCGGCCGCCATGTGACGTCTGAGTGCCAGAAGTTCTCCTGACCCTTGTTCTGGGCATTGTGGGCGATCCGCAGAACTTCGCGGTCTTCCTGATCTTTCGGCGTTGCGGGATGGATTTCGAGATCCCCAAACTTGCTGGCAAAATCGATATGCTGGCTGCGCGTGATCGACTGATCGCGGAAGAAGATCACCTTGTAGGTCAGCAGCGCCGAGCGGATCTCATCCACAGCTGCGCCATCCAGTGACTGGCTGAGATCAATCCCGTGCAGCTCAGCGCCAATGCGCGGTGTTAATGGACGCGCCTCGAAGCGGGCAAACTGGTGTGATTTGACGTGAACGGTCATGGTGATTTCCTCCGGCTTTATGTTTTGCTGAAGTGTAGCGCCGAAACCCCAAGTCACAAAGCCTGCGCACCGACTGCGACGCGCGCGGCGCGATAGGTGGAAGTTTAAACCAATCACTGCCATATTACCGGCCAAGCAAGACGAAGGCCGAACGCCATGACTGAAGCAGATCTCATTATGCCCATGCGAACGGGTGAAATCCGTATCCACGATGAGGCCGGTTTCGAAGGCATGCGCAAGGCGGGACGGCTCGTCGCCGAATGCCTCGACATGCTGGTGCCCGAAGTCAAACCGGGTGTCACGACAACACATCTCGACGATCTTGTCCGCGAGTTTGTCTATGATCATGGTGCCCAGTCGGCGACCATTGGCTATCGCGGCTATCGCCACGCCTCGTGCATTTCGCTCAACCATGTGATCTGCCATGGCTTGCCGAGTGACCGCCCGCTGAAAGATGGTGACATCGCCAATATCGACGTAACCGTGATCGTCGATGGGTGGCATGGTGACCATTCGCGGATGTACGCCGCTGGCGAACCCAAGCGCAAAGCCGAACGCCTGATGGACCTCACCTATGAAGCGCTGATGGCTGGCATCGCCGCCGTGAAGCCTGGCAACCGCTTTGGCGACATTGGCGCGGCCATCTCGAAGATCGCCGCCAAGAACCGCCTGTCTGTCGTTGAAGACTTCTGCGGCCACGGCCTTGGCCAGCTCTTCCACGACGAACCGAACGTGGTGCATTCGGCCCGCGCAGGCACCGGACCTGAGCTCAAGCCTGGCATGTTCTTCACCATCGAACCGATGCTCAATCTTGGCCGCAAGGACGCTGCCATCCTGCCCGACGGCTGGACCGCCGTGACGCGTGACCGCCAGCTGTCAGCTCAATATGAGCACTCGGTCGGCGTGACGGAGGATGGGGTTGAAATCTTCACGACCTCGCCAAAAGGCTGGCACACGCCGCACACGGTCGAAGACCGGGTCTAGTCCGCCGGAGCCCGCTGCGCGTAAAGCGGTGCAGCGGCTGCAGGCATCTTCTCGATCTTGATACCGCTTTCGGCGACCCGTTTGCCGATCAAGCTTGACCTGCGCGCAATCTGGAACATAATGCGAACGAATTTTCGTCGTCATTACTGGCAGTCTGCGAGAGCAAGCATGAGACAGGTTGAAGAAGCCCCCCTCTTCGGGCTTGCGAACACACCGAAGCCCGTCGCGCCAAAGCCGCACTGGCAAGGCCATCGTGATCGTCTGCGCACCAAGCTCGTTGAGCGGGGGGCCAGCGCGCTGGAGGATTATGAGTTGCTCGAGACGCTGCTTTTTGCCTTCATTCCACGACGCGATGTCAAACCGGTTTCAAAGGCGCTGATCGCGCGGTTCGGCTCACTCAGCGGTGTGCTGGCGGCACGGCCAGCAGATCTGGTCAAAGTTGGCGGCGTCGGTGAAACCGTTGCGGCCTATCTCAAGGCAACCGCCGAGATTGGCGCGCGCGCAAGCCGTGAGACGTTGCAAGCCCGCACGGTGATCTCAAGCTGGAGCGCGCTGACAGACTACGTCAAAAAAGAGCTTCAGCATGAAGGCCGCGAGCAATTCCGCGTCCTCTTTCTCGATCGCAAGAACCAGCTCATCGCCGACGAGATCATGGGCCATGGCACGGTGGATCATGCGCCGGTCTACCCGCGTGAAATCGCCCGCCGGTCGCTGGAACTGCAAGCCTCCAGCCTGATCCTCGTGCACAATCACCCGTCCGGTGACCCAACCCCCTCACGCGCCGATATCGATATGACGCGGGAGATTATGGATGCCCTCGATGCGCTGGATATCACCGTCCACGACCATCTGATTGCGGCCCGCTCAGGGGTTCTCAGCTTCCGCGCACAAGGGCTGATCTAGTCTTTCGCAGATGTCTCTGCCGGAATACTTGGCCAATCGCGTGAAATTGGAGTATGGGGGCCTCTTCGACAGATGAGTGAAGCCCCTGATGGCAGCACCTCGTCAGGCCGCCGGGAATGAGCGGCTATATTTGATTTTCTGAAAGCCCGATCATGACCGAACAACCCGCCGTTGCGCCCGCACTGGGCCAGGCTCTTGCCGCACGCGGATATAATGAACTCACGCCCGTCCAGACTGCCATGCTGGACCCAGCGCTGGAGAACGAGGATCTGCTCGTTTCCGCGCAAACAGGGTCCGGCAAAACAGTCGCCTTTGGCATTGCGATGGCGGAGTCGCTTCTCCAGGGCGAAAACCGCCTGGACAAGGCCGAAGCCCCCCTCGCGCTTGTCGTAGCCCCGACGCGCGAACTTGCGATGCAAGTGCACCGCGAGCTGGAATGGCTCTACGCGGCAGCAGGCGCTCACGTCGTCTCATGTGTTGGCGGTATGGATGCGCGCGATGAACGCCGCGCCCTTGCCCGCGGCGCGCACATCGTCGTCGGCACGCCTGGCCGTCTCGTCGATCACATTAATCGCTCAAGCCTCATCCTTGATGATATCCGCGTCATCGTAATGGACGAAGCCGATGAGATGCTGGACCTTGGCTTCCGCGATGAGCTTGAGACGATCCTGAAAGCTGCGCCGGACGAGCGCCGCACGCTTCTCTTCTCCGCGACCGTGTCCAAACCGATCGCCAAACTCGCCGCCAGCTTCCAGAAGAATGCGGTGCGGGTGAACACGATTTCTGAGACCGACCAGCACGTCGATATCGACTATCGCGCCCATGCCGTCGCGCCCGCCGATACCGAAAACGCGATCATCAATGTGCTGCGCTTTCACGAGTCCAAAAACGCCCTCGTCTTCTGTAAGACCCGCGCGAATGTGAACCATCTTCTGGCCCGCTTCCATAATCGCGGCCTTAGCGTCGTCGCGCTGTCGGGTGAGCTCAGCCAGACAGAGCGCACCCATGCGCTTCAGGCTCTGCGCGATGGCCGCGCCAATGTCTGTGTTGCGACCGATGTCGCCGCACGCGGGCTTGATCTTCCAGACCTTGATCTCGTCATTCATGCCGATCTGCCAGCCAACCGCGAAAGCCTGCTTCACCGCAGTGGCCGGACAGGCCGCGCGGGTCGCAAGGGCGTCAGCGTCCTGATCACCCCATTCAAGGCCCGCCGCCGTGTTGAGCGCCTGCTCGGCGATGCGAAAGTCGAAGCTACATGGGAAGACGCGCCCGGCGTCGAGGACATTCAGCGCCGCGACGATGAACGTCTGCTCAACCATCCATCCCTGTCAGAGCCGGTCAGCGCGAAAGATGCCGAGATGGCAAAATCGCTGATCGACATTCATGGCGCCGAGCAGATTGCGGCAGCCTTTGTCGCCCTGCACCGCGCCAAGCGCTCTGCGCCGGAAGACCTGATGCCGGTGCCGGAAGACACTGGCGGTCGCTCAGGCGGCAGCCGTGATGGCCGTGGCCCGAAACGGGAACCCCGCGCGCCCCGCGAACCACGTGCGCGCCGCGATGATTTCGATGATGGTGTCTGGATTACGGTTTCGGTCGGCCGCAAGGCAGGCGCTGAGCCGCGCTGGCTGCTGCCGATGCTTTGTAAATCAGGCGGTCTCGACCGTAGCCAGGTTGGCGCCATCCAGATTGAGGAGACCGTTTCCAAGGTTGAGCTCAAGGCTGATAGCGTTGAGCCGTTCTTTGCCACAATCGGGCCAGACGGCCGGCTCGAAAAGTCGATCACGGCATGGCGTGAAGGCGACACGCCGCCGCCGCGCGGCCCATCCCCTGCCAGCAATGACTGGTCCGGCCCGAAACCCGGCAAGTCTGCAAAGAAACCACATCGCAAGGGTGGCAAGCCTGCGCCGCGCCGCGCCGAATGGTCGCCTGAAGAGGCACCGGCCCGCAAACCGCGTCCAACGGCGCCAGCCGATCTTGATCGGGCCCCATCCGACAAGCCGAAACGCGCCAAGCCAAAGAAGCATGAGCATCGCTTCGATGCGTCAGCCAACAAGCCGCCAAAGCGCAAGAAGCCAAAGCGCCCGAAAGAGTAGCCATTTGCCGTCATGGCGCCTGCATGGGATAGTGATTGTCCACGCCCGGCAGGTGCCCTGATAAAACGCTCCATAGCGCCATCAGCACGTCTGGGGCGCAACGGAGACTCGCGTGCACTGGTCTATTGGGGATTTCGTATTTGCGACCATTCTTCTGCTGCTTGCCGGCGCGGTCATCCTGTTCGCTGTGAAAAGCCAGCGTCCAGTGACCTACCGGATTGGCGCCTTGGTCGCTGTGCTCAGTGTATTGCTGATGATTTTGGTCTGCGGCGCCGTTGGCCTGATTGGCGATGAGACTCACCCGGCCAATCTGCTACTTCTTTGCATCCCGGCGAGCGGTCTTTTCGGGGCTGCCGTGTTTCGCTTTCGGCCAGATGGACTTTACCGCATGCTGGTGGTCATGGCTGTGGCGCAAGTGCTTATCTCGGCTGTCGCGCTATCTGAGGGCTGGGGCGGATCGTCGCCGGTCTGGCCATGGGACGTGATCATCGGAAACGGCGTTTTCACCGCCGCCTGGCTCTTCAGCGCCGTCATGTTCAGAGCTTCCAGCCCCCCTCGCCGCAGCGCATAAATCCTATACCGCACAGCGGCTGGAAACACGCGGCCGGTCATCTAGCTTGAAGTTGGACCGCCTTGCCATGGCAAGCGCAACACAATTTCAGGAGACTTGGAATGGGCCTACTCAATAACGGCATCTGGCAAGATAAATGGTATGATACGAGTTCGACGGGCGGCGCCTTCAAACGCTCCGAAAGCCAGTTCCGTAACTGGATTACCGCTGACGGGAGCGCTGGTCCCAGTGGAGATGCCGGCTTCAAGGCTGAACCTGGGCGCTATCATCTCTACGTCGCCTATGCCTGCCCATGGGCGCATCGCGCGCTGATCATGCGCTCGCTCAAGGGCCTGGAAGACATGATCGATGTCTCCTACACGCACTGGTTCATGGGCGAGAATGGCTGGACCTTCGCTAACGATCCTGACGGCATTGTGGGTGACAAGCTATTCGGATCGAAGTTCCTGTACGAAGTCTATCTGCGGGCCGATCCGCATTATACCGGCCGGGTCACTGTTCCAACGCTGTGGGATACAAAGACCGGCACCATCGTGAATAATGAGTCCTCGGAAATTCTCCGCATGTTCAATTCGGCCTTCGACGACTGCGGCGCCAAAGAAGGCGACTACTATCCCGAAGCCCAGCGTGATCGCATCGACGAGATTAATGATCGCGTCTACAACACTGTGAACAATGGAGTTTACAAGGCAGGCTTCGCGACCGCGCAGGACAAGTATGAGGAGGCGGTCTACCCGCTCTTCGAATCGCTCGACTGGCTCGACGGGCTTCTGGCAGACTCGCGGTTTCTGACGGGCGACACGCCGACCGAGGCAGACTGGCGGCTCTGGACGACGCTCTACCGGTTCGATCTGGTTTATCACGGCCACTTCAAGTGCAACATCCGGCGCATCGCCGACTATGAAAATCTCTGGCCCTATGCCCGCGATCTTTATCAGTGGCCGGGCATCTCGGACACCGTGAACGCGATGCACGCCAAACGCCATTATTATGAAAGCCACGATATGGTGAACCCGACCCGGATTTATCCGGCTGGGCCAGATATGAACTGGGACGCCCCTCACAATCGGGGATAGGGCTCCGGGCTTGTCTCTGGACACATCTGTAATTGGTCTCCACTGTTCAAAGAAAAAGAACTCTGGAGGATCAATTGATGAAATGGCTCATTGGAATCGCCGCTGCGGCAGCAGTGGCTACGCCCGCCCTGGCACAAGATGACGAAAGCTGGCACCCGTCAAAATATGGCGCGGACGACCGGCTTGGCGCGGTCGCTAATCTGTCGCCGCAGAAGACCGCCGAAGCGGCAAAATTGATTGTTGAAGGCAAGACCTATTCGCTCGGCATGGTGACTGGCCGCGATACGCCCGCCTATGGCCCTCGCGAATATGACGTGACGGTGCTGCAGCTTTCGGATGGCTCTGGCGCGCCGCTGGGCGAGAACAAGGCAGTCGGCAATGACGACATCGTCGACGTCTGGGTCGGCATCGGCAGCCAGATCGACGGTCTCGGCCATATGGGCATCGATCATGAATACTATAATGGCGTGCCTGTCGCCGAATTCGTGACACCAGCGGGCCTCACACAGTTTGGGACCCACCTCCTGCCACCAATCGCTACGCGCGGTGTCCTGCTCGACATGACCAAGTCGCTCGACGCAGATCCTGTCCCGGATGGAACGGCCTTCAACAAGGCTGAAATCGAGGCTGCGGCCAAGCTCGCCGGCGTCACCATCGAAAAGGGCGATGTCGTCCTGTTTCACACCGGCTACATGGCCGCGACCGCTGATAGCGAAACCCTCACCCAGACAGAGCCCGGCATCGGCGTTGAAGGCGCACAATACCTCGCAGACCTCGGCGTCGTCGCGATCGGCGCTGACACCTGGGCCGTTGAAGCCATCCCGTTCGAGAATGAGGCGCGGCCCTTCGATGTTCACCTGACACTACTGGCCAAGAACGGCGTCTACATCCTTGAAAACATGGTGACAGCAGACCTCGCCGCCGATGACGTAACGGAATTTTTCTTCTCCCTGGGTGTTCCCAAGCTGGAGGGAACGGTCCAAGCCATCATCAATCCCGTTGCGATTCGCTGATCCTGTTGCGGGACTTGGGAAATCGGGATGGGTAAGCGAGGCATGAAACTTGGCAAATGTGGGGTTGCCAGACACGTCATGATAGTCAACAACACCCAACTGGAGGCACCCATGAGTGGTGTTGAGGAGGAGAGAATCATATGAGCGACGCGAGCGCTACAGCTGAGGCCCATCAGGGGCACATTACGGGCTTCGGATCGAGAGGCTATCGCTTCTACGTTCTGATCGCCCTTATGCTGATCTACACGCTGAACTTTATCGACCGGACGCTGATCACGGTCGTAGCACAGCCAATCATCAACGAATTCGGCCTGACTGATGGCCAGTTCGGGTTCCTTTCGGGGCCACCCTTTGCCCTCTTCTACGCCATTATGGGTATCCCGATTGCGATGTGGGCTGACCGGTCCAACCGCGTGATGGTGATCGTATGCTGCATCATTATCTGGTCCGTCATGACGGCGCTCTGCGGTGTCGCTGCCGGGTTCATCTGGCTCCTCATTTTCCGTGTGGGTGTCGCCGTTGGGGAGGCTGGCTGTACGCCGCCTGCTAACTCGATCCTGACCGATTATTTCCCGGTGAAAAGTCGGGCGAATGCCATCGGTATCTATTCCATGGGTGTGACGCTGGGCGGTGTTCTGGCGCAGGTGTTCGGCGGCATGATTGCCGGCATCCAGGGTGAGGACTTCGGAGCCTGGCTTGGCACAATCGGCCTTGGCAGCCTCTTTTCCGGCATTGACTGGTCACAGGTTGGTGGCTGGCGGATTGCCTTCATCGTTGTCGGTGCACCTGGTGTGGTCATCGCCCTCGTCCTTTGGCTAACCATCAAGGAGCCGCCGCGCGGCTACACGGAACCACCGAGCGCGCGTACAACCGAGAAAGCTGGTATCTTCGAGGCTTTCCGCGAGTTTGGCGCCAAGAAAACCTTCTGGTGGGGCTCAATCGGTGCCGCTCTGGTCGCGTTTGTTGGCTATGGCCTTCAGACGTTCCAGGCGCCGTTCCTGCAACGCGTTTATGATATCGGCGTGCGCGATGCCGCCGTCTATTATGGCGCGCCGCTCGCAGCTATTGCAGCAGGGGGAACTTTCGCCGGTGGCTTCCTGTCCGAAAAACTGACGGACCGGTTCCCAGCCGTTGTCGCATGGCTTCCCGCGGTCGGTCTGCTGATCGCTGTGCCAGCCTACATCTCGGCCTTCTTCGCCCCGACAATCGAGATCACCTTCGGCCTCTGGCTGCTGGCCGCATTCTGCCACTATTCCTATCTCGGTGCGCAGTACTCGATCGGCACGTCCATTGTGAGCCCGCGGTCACGCGCGACCACAATCGCCGTCCTGCTGCTGCTCGTCAGCCTTATCGGTAACGGCATCGGACCGCTCTTCGTGGGCCTGATGTCTGACATGTTCATGAACCACGAAATTGCATCGGCCGGTCTGACCGAAGCGTTCAAGACGTTTGACCCTAAACTCTGTGCCGGGATGGACCCAACAGATGCCACCGGCGGCGCTTTGTGTGACGCGTATGGCAATGGTCTGCGCAAATCCATGGCGGCGACAGCCTGCTTCTTCCTTCTGGCAGCGGCCTGCTTCTTCATGGCCGGACGTCACTTCATCAAGGACAGGTGGTCACCAGTGGTTTAACCGCCGACCACCTCTAAAGACTTCCAGACCCGGGCCAGCTTCAATCTGGCCCGGGTTTTCTTTTGCCCTGAATATTTCACATGTGAAGTTTCTTTGGGTCGCGGGTCGATTCACTCTGGCCATGACGCCCCCGATTTGCTTTGCTGACAACAGAAGAGCCTCGCCGCACATCGGTGACGAGATGGGGCCGTTTTGACGGAGGATACCGCATATGGCACTCGCGCCGACGAGCACAGTTTCAGGGCCAGATCCAAATGAGGGCTTCGGCAGCAAAGGCTTCCGCGCCTACATTCTCGGCTCCCTGCTTCTGGTCTACATTTTCAACTTTATCGACCGTGCCATTCTCGCCATCCTCAACGATCCAATCAAGGAATCGCTGAACCTCGAAGACTGGCATATGGGCCTGCTCGGCGGCCTGGCTTTCGCGCTGCTTTACGTCACACTCGGCATCCCGATTGCGCGGGTGGCCGAACGGGTTAGCCGCAAATGGATCATCATTACCTCCCTCGTCCTGTGGAGCGTGATGACCGTGCTTTGCGGCATGGCAACAAGCTTCATCATGCTGTTCATCCTGCGCATCGGCGTGGGTATTGGCGAAGCGGGTTGTACACCGCCAGCCCAGTCCCTCATTGCTGACTATTTCAAGCCGTCCAGCCGCGCGACCGCCGTCTCGATCTACGCGCTCGGCGTCCCGCTTGGGGCGATGATCGCGGGTCTCGCCGGCGGCCCCATCAATGACTACGTCACCGGCTCCAACGTCTATGGCGTGCTTCAGTCCTGGGGTCTGACGTCGATCGCAAACATGATCGACTGGCAATCGCTCGAAGGATGGAGAATCGCTTTCTTCGCGGTCGGCTTACCTGGCATTATTTTCGCGATCATACTTGCCGTTACCATGAAAGATCCGCCGCGCGGCTACACCGATCCGCCACAAGCTGTGAAGCCGAAAGCAGCGAACTTCGGTGAAGTTCTTTCCATACTGAAGAGCAAGCCGACCTTCATTCACGTCGTCATCGGCGCAGGCATTGCCTCATTTGCCGGCTATGGCATCGGCCATTTTGTCCCGGCTTACTTTATCCGCATCCATGAACTCACCCTGACGCAGGCTGCGGTCTATTACAGCCTGATCCTCGGGCTTTGTGGCGCGACTGGCGTCTTCCTGTCTGGCTATCTCGCCGACAAGCTGGCCAGGCGCATCCCGAAGGCCCTGTCCTGGTTGCCCGCCATCGGCATGACGGCGTCTGTGCCGCTCTATGTGTTTGGCTTCATGCAGGACACGCTGTGGCTCACCATGCCGCCGCTGATGCTGGCCGCCCTGCTGCACTACTTCTACCTCGGCCCGATGTACGCCGTGGTTGGCGGTGTCGTAGACAGCCGTATGCGGGCAACGTCCGTCGCCATTGCGCTCTTCTTCGTGAATTTGATTGGCCTTGCTTTCGGCCCGACCGCCGCTGGCGCGACGTCGAGCTTCATCAAGGGACGCATTCTCAGCATCGGTAATGACGATCTCTCGATCAAGGTGTGTAAGGGCGCCAGCAACTTGTCAGAGGCCGCCGCGCAAGCTTGCGCGCAGGCGGATGCATCTGGTCTTCAATTGGCCATTGTGATCTTTGCCTGCCTCTATGTCTGGGCATCGGTGCACTATCTCGTCGCAGGCAAGACGCTTCGTCGTGACATGATTGCTCTACCGTCCTAAAGCCGCTCCATGGCGGTTTACACGACAGTTTCCGACGAGGCGCTCGAAGCGTTTCTCGACAAGTATGATCTCGGCGAGGCCCGGTCCTTCAAGGGCATCGCCGAGGGCGTTGAGAATTCGAACTATTACCTTGAGACCGACCGCGGCCGGTTCATCCTCACCCTGTTCGAGAGACGGGCAGACCCGGCCG
Source organism: Henriciella litoralis (assembly GCF_002088935.1). Classification (NCBI taxonomy): domain Bacteria; kingdom Pseudomonadati; phylum Pseudomonadota; class Alphaproteobacteria; order Hyphomonadales; family Hyphomonadaceae; genus Henriciella; species Henriciella litoralis. Next base: position 23,554 of record NZ_NCSS01000005.1, on the reverse strand, counting down.
ATCTGCCTTACTTCATTCAACTCAAGCAGCACCTCGACACCAAGGGCTTTCCCTGCCCGGCCCCGGTCGCCGCGCGCGATGGGGCCGCCCTTCAGACGCTGGAAGGCAAGCCAGCCCTTATTGTGACATTCCTCGACGGGCTTTCACCAAAGCGACCGACAGCTCCGCAATGCCGCTCTCTGGGCGAAGGCCTCGCCCGCATGCATCTGGCATTGTCGGACTTTCCACTCACCCGCGCCAATGCGCTTGGCCCGTCGAGCTGGCCGCGTCTCTGGAAGGGCCGGTCAGAAACGGCCGAGGAACTTCAGTCAGGCCTGGCTGACCTGATCAATGAAGACCTTACCGCCATTGCCAATGCCCGTCCGCAAAGCCGTACCATGCCTCGCGGGACGATCCATGCGGACCTCTTCCCCGACAATGCTTTCTTCCTGCATGATACGTTCACCGGCGCCATCGACTTCTATTTTGCCTGCACAGACGCCCTCGCCTACGACATTGCCATCTGTCTCAATGCCTGGGCCTTCGAGGACGGGGCCGAATATAATTATTCCAAGGGCGCGGCGCTGATTGCCGGTTACGAATCTGTCCGCCCCCTCGAGGCTGTCGAGCGCGAATCGCTTGCCCTGCTCTGCCGCGGCGCAGCGCTACGCTTCTTCATGACCCGCCTGGTCGACTGGACGGAAACACCCGCCGACGCCCTCGTAAGGCCTAAAAACCCGCTCGAATATGCCGCAAAACTCGCCTTTCATCGCAAGGCGCAGAACGCCGCCGACTACGGCGCATAAACGAGCTGGAGAAAGAGGCCCTGACATCATGCCGGAATTTGGCCCGAACGGCGTCGTCATCGACAACAAGCCATCCGAGCCGGCGGCCTACGCCGATCAGGAGCGGCCAAAGATCCGCCGCGTGCTGCTCGCAACTCTGCTCTGTGGTGTCGCAGCCTCAATTATCGTGGCGCTCATCGGCGCGGTTGTGGCGGTTAGTGTAAACATGGTCTCGTCAATTCTGGGCGTCTCCACTGTGGGGTTTTCCTCACGCGACGGCTTCATGGCCGGCGGTTTTCTCGCGGTCATGATGGCGTGCTTCAACTGGTTTGTGTTCTACATCGTCATCCCTGTGACCTGGCTGGTTCTCGCCTTTTCGATCGGACGTTTTCCAGGACGCGGCATTTCCCGGCACGTCGTCTATTATCGCTGGGGCGCGATCTGGGGCGGGGTATTGGTGAGCCTCCCTACAGGCTTTTTTGGCCTGACCATGGGCGGCAGCGCGTTTTGGGGCGCAGTTCTGACCGGCGGAGCCATCGGCGCCACCTCAGGCCTTATTTGCGCAGCCCTTTTCCTTGCAGTTGTGCGCCCAAGACAGCAAATGACCGATAATGTCACAGACGTTTTCTGACGCTGGCTTGACCTTCCACGCAAACCGCAGGAGCCCTCCTCACCATGTCGAAGCTGATCGAAATATGGACTGATGGCGCCTGTAGCGGCAATCCCGGCCCGGGCGGCTGGGGCGCTGTGATGAAGGCCGGCGACCATTACCGTGAGCTATATGCCGGCGAACCGGACACCACCAATAATCGCATGGAGCTGATGGCCGCCATCGAAGCGCTGAATGCGCTAAAGCGCCCGTCGAAGGTCACGCTTCACACGGACTCGACCTATGTAAAGGACGGCCTGACCAAGTGGATACATGGCTGGAAGCGCAATGGCTGGAAAACGGCGGCCAAGAAGCCCGTAAAGAACAAGGATCTATGGCAAGCGCTTGAGGCGGCCTGCGAGCGCCATGACATCAAATGGGTCTGGGTGAAGGGCCATGCCGGCGACGAAGGCAATGAACGCGCCGACGAACTTGCCCGGCTCGGCGTCGATCAGGTCCGAGAGCAGTAAAGCCGGCTATTGCTCCAGAGCATCATGCAGTTTCACTGGCGCAGCATGACGCCATGACATGATGAGCGCAGACTTCGCCGTCGGCTGATCACATGCGCCCAAGGCGAGCGTTGTTGCGCCCTTTTCGCCCCATTTATTGGGCACTCTGGAAAAGATGCCGGGCTCGGCCCCGACGAGCATCATCTGCTCATCAACGCTTAAAAAGACATTTGCCGTCGCCTGCGCCTCTAGCAAGGTGCAAAACATCTTCCCCTTGGGAACATCAACGCGGAAGCCAGCCCGGTCAAAGTGCGACTTCTCGCTGGCATAAGGCAGGGAAAGCGCCAGTCGCCTCAGCTCTTCGACTGACAGGCTCATGGCGCTTTCCTCAATGACTTAGGCTGACAGCTCTATCAAGCGGTTCCGAGGAAGCCGCGCAGACGGCTCTCGATGATCTCATGAGCCTCATTCATGATCCGGTCGATCAGTTCCTTACAGGTTGGAATGTCGTGGATCAGGCCAGCAACCATGCCGCAAGACCAGGCGCCCGCATCCATTTCGCCCTCAACCATGATCTTCGGATAGATGCCGGCGACTTCTTCGATGATGTCCTCAAACTTGATGTCCGAGCCGAGGCGCCTTTCCTTCTCCAGCAGACGCTCAACGCCAGCATTGTTCATCACGCGCTCTGTATTGCGCAGCGGACGCATCACCAGACGCGTGTCGAGTTCGCTGGCCGCGACAATCGCATCCTTCACATTCTGGTGCACCGGGGCTTCCTTGGTCGCGATGAAACGTGTGCCCATATTCATGCCGGATGCGCCCATGGCGAGCGATGCGACGAGGCTGCGTCCATCGGCCTGACCGCCAGATGAGACAAACGGAATCTCAAGCTCATCGGCCGCGCGCGGCAGAAGGATCATGTTCGGCACATCATCTTCGCCCGGGTGACCGCCGCACTCGAAGCCATCAACGCTGACCGCATCACAGCCAATCGATTGAGCTTTCAGCGCATGGCGGACCGCGGTGCATTTGTGGATCACGTTGATGCCCGCATCCTTCAGAACAGGCAGCACCTGTGCCGGATTGTTACCAGCGGTCTCCACGGCTTTCACGCCGCCTTCGATGATCGCCTTGATATAGCCTGGATAGTCCGGCGGATTCACCGAAGGCAGGAAGGTGAGGTTCACACCAAACGGCTTGTCGGTCATGTCGCGGCAACGGGCGATCTCATTGGCAAGGTCGGCCGGCGTCTTTTGCGTCAGCGCCGTGATAATGCCCAATCCGCCTGCATTCGATACAGCCGCAGCCATCTCTGCCAAGCCGACATAGTGCATCCCGCCCTGGATGATGGGGTGCTCGATGCCGAACATTTCGGTGATTGCGGTCTTCATAAAGTATCTCCCGGAAGGACTAGGTTTGTTTGCTCCATTGTGCGCCAGCAACACGGTTTTCCGCAAGTCTGACCGGGCGTAAACCGATGAAGGAATCAAGAATATCTCTGGCGCTCTGAGAATTATGCTCCTAGCCTGATTGAATGCGACTGGAGGGACCAGCGGATATGAAGATTTTCATTCACGGAGTACCCGACACGCCCGCCATGTGGGACCCGCTGCTAAGCGCCCTGTCATTGCCGCCAGATACCTTTCTGACGCCCGCCCTGCCCGGCTTCTCCACGCCTTTGCCGCCCAAGTTCAGCGCCACAAAGGAGGCGTATGTCGACTGGCTGATCGATTATATCGAGCAACATCGAAATGGAGCTCAGGTCGATCTTGTCGGACATGACTGGGGCGCGATTCTCGTCACCCGCATCGCGATGCTCCGCCCGGACCTTGTACGCAGCTGGGCCGTGGCCAACGCCTTGCCCGAACCGAGCTATAATTGGCATCGCACGGCACGCCTCTGGCAGACGCCAGTCGTGGGTGAACTGGTCATGGCGCTAACACCGCGCAAACGCCTTGCCGCCGCCCTTACCGCTGCCGGTATGCCCGCAGCAATGGCGAAGCATGAAACTGCACACTGGAGCCCGGATATGCGCAAGGCGATTCTGCGCCTCTACCGCTCGGCCCGGAATGTCTCAAGCGAATGGACGGACGAGCTGGACCGTCTGCCATCTCGCGCGCTGGTCTTCTGGGGGGATGACGACCCTTTCGTGCCGACCGAGACCGCTGAGCGCTTCTGCAGCCGGCTTCGCATCCCTCTGCATCGCAACAGCAAGACAGGCCACTGGTCGATCGTCGAGCGCGCTGATCACCTGTCCAATCTGCTGAAGGCGCTCTGGGCCGACTAGCAAACATCGAGGTGAGCGGACGCGGCGTCATGGCTTGTCAGGCGCACCGTGGCAGCGAACATGTTCTCCAAACAGGAGGCGTGCCAGATGAGACTTTCCTTTACCTCGGAAGAAGAAGCCTTTCGCATCGAGGTGCAGGACTTCCTGTCCGACAAGCTGACGCCAGAACTGCGCCAGTACACATCGCGAATGACCAGCGTCTATTCAGACAAGGAAACCGCCCTCGCCTGGCAAGCTATTCTTGTCCAACAGGGCTGGGCGGCCCCGTCATGGCCCGTCGAATATGGTGGCTGTGACTGGACTGTCGCCCAACGCTACATCTTCGACGTCGAGATGGCCAAGGCTGGCGCGCCGCCGCTCTCGCCCATGGGCATCGGCATGTGTGGCCCTGCCCTGATCGGGCATGGCTCGGCTGAACAGAAAGCGCATTACCTCCCACGCATCCTGTCAGGGGAAGACTATTGGTGCCAGGGCTATTCAGAGCCACATGCGGGCTCTGATCTCGCACAGCTCTCAATGTCTGCCGTCCCGGATGGCGACGACTTCATCTGCAATGGCTCCAAGATCTGGACCACGCACGCGCACGAGTCGAACATGATGTTCTGCCTGGTGCGCACCGATTCGAGCGGTAAGCCGCAGACCGGCATCACCTTCCTGCTGATCGACATGACGTCGCCCGGCGTGCGCGTTGACCCCATCATCATGCTGTCTGGCGAACATATTCAGAATGCGGTCTTCTTTGATGATGTCCGCGTGCCGAAAGCAAACGTCGTCGGCGAGGTCGACAAGGGCTGGACGGTCGCCAAATACCTGCTTGAGTTCGAGCGCGGTGGCTCATCCTATGGCCCTCGCCTGTTGCAGCGGATCGCAGGCCTGCGGAAGGCCGCGCGCGAGCTTGGCGCCCTCTCCCCCGAGCTGGATCAATCGCTGACGGCGGCAGAAGTCGATGCCACGACACTGGAAGCGGCAGAGCTTATGATGATGTCTGAGCTGTCCGGCGGCGGCTCACCCGGCCTTAAAGCCTCGATGATGAAGATCAGAGGCACCGAGCTCAGCCAGCGCCTCACAGAGATCGGGCTGGATCTTGCTGGCCGCTACGTGCAGCCCTTCCAGCCAGAGCATACCAAGACCGGCGGCCCGGTCGTCACCCGGCACCCGACCAATCAGGGCCTTATTGGCCCGGATGCCTTCGTGACGATGGCGCCAAAATCTCTCAATGACCGGGCTGGCTCCATCTATGCCGGCTCAAACGAAATCCAGCGCAACATCCTCGCCAAGGCCCAGCTCGGGCTTTAACGGAAAGTCTCTGGATTACGGAGCGGCCTCTCCCTGCCCATCGGCAGTTTCCGTCGAAGCCGAGCTCCCCGTCGGGTCGATGCCGGTTTCGCAGGCGGTCTTATGGGCTTCGGTTTGGTAGCGATCGGTGAATTCGCGAAGCTCGGCAATTTTGCGCGGCGTATCCTCATCGGCCCGAGGCAGCATGATCTTGAAGGTACGGTGCTCGCCAGGCCCCGCAAGCTTGTATCCAATATCGGCCTCATCTGAGTCTGCCTCAATTTCCTCGATGGAACAGAGTGCTCCATGCTCAAACCAGATGGCGTCAAGGCCACCGGCTTCTTCTTCCCAACCACCGAAATACATGTCCGTCATCAGCATGCCATCCTCTTCCAGCCTGAACCGGGCATGTGTGAGCATCCAGAGGGGCGTTTCATCGGTTGTGAGAAACTTCGCCCCACGTAGCCAGTTCAGCGTTGACGACTTGAGGTCGGCACCATCCACATATCCCAATGGCAGTCCGTTTTGGCGTGAGACTTCGTCCCAGTTTACCGCTCGATCTTCAGCGCAGGCCGCCTTCAGTTCTGCATTGCCATTGTGATCATTGAGATAGTCCAGACGTTGTAGGAAGCTTTCGTGAAGGGGGTCGCCAACGGGCAACCAGATATCGAAAGGTTCCTCGAGACCTACAGCCTCAATACTGTAGGCCTTAATACCAAAGACGCCGGCGACCTGCGTTTGCGCGACCTCGCAGATCGTCCCTAGCGATGCCCAGGCTGACCCAAGATTCCCGTCTGCATCCGTCGACCATGACCCGACAAATCGGTCGGTCAATAAGTTGCCGTCTTCCGCAATGGAGGCCAGACCATGAGAATAGAATAGAAGCGGCGTCTCTCCTGAATATAGAAATTCCTGATTTCGCATCCAGGCGAGCTGATCATCCGGAATGTCCTCACCCGACAAGATCGCTACGCTCACCGATTGGGGCATCAAGGAATAAGCGAGGAGTGACACGCAGAGTGCGCCAACCGGTAAAACAATGGCAAGACCGGCCCATCGCAGCCACGCAGCCCCTCGAACCGGCATGGCCCCTGTCTTCCGGGCCGCGCGCCAATGCCGGAAAGCGTTCACGCACATCAGGATCGAGAGCGTCAGATAAGCGAGAATCCGGAAAAGACTGACCAGCGTGACCTCATCAGTGCTGAGCAGGTTCACGAATAGCAGGATGATCCAGAGCAGGATAAAGATCGCGCCAGAGCGCGCCCCATTCCACGCCATGATTGCCCCGGCGACGAAAAAGGCACCGGATATCCAGTAGAAGATCTCTTCATACACTGTCAGATAGTCGGCACGAAGATACCCCGCAGCTCCCATCACGATCTGCAGGACGCCGACCACCATGAAGAACCCAGCATAGCTGCGCACCCGCTTTCGGAACCTGTCGACCTCTTCCATCTGACCCAGTCGTCTCCACAACCCCAATTTCTACTTAACGTCCAACTTACCTATCGGGCAAGAAAAAGCCCCGCTGGTTTTGACCAACGGGGCTCTTCAATTCGGGAAAGGCAGACGAACCTATTCGTCCATCGCTTCCAGTTCAGCTTCGTGACGGGCACGATCCTTGGCGCCTTTGGCGTCTTCGTCGCGGTCAACCAGCTCGATGACAGCGACAGGTGCGTTGTCACCGTGACGGTAGCCAGCTTTCAGAACGCGCGTGTAACCGCCATTGCGATCCTTGTAGCGATCCCCAAAAACTTCGAAGAGTTTCTGGACGGCTTCCTTGTTACGGATCTGAGCAATCGCCCGACGGCGCGAGGCGAGATCGCCCTTTTTCGCCAGCGTCACGAGCTTGTCCATGATCGGCTTAAGCTCTTTCGCTTTCGGGAGCGTGGTCACGATCTGCTCATGTTCGATGAGCGAGGATGCCATGTTCGCGAACATCGCCTTACGGTGCGATGAGGTGCGGTTCAGCTTGCGATGTGCAATTCCATGGGCCATTTCGGTCTCCTGTGCGCCCTCCCGGGCGGACTCTTAGAGGTGGTCGTCGTATTTTTTGGCGAGTGCCTCGATGTCTTCTGGTGGCCAATCCGGCACTTCCATGCCGAGATGTAGCCCCATACCAGCGAGGACTTCCTTGATTTCGTTCAGCGACTTGCGGCCGAAGTTCGGGGTGCGGAGCATTTCCGCCTCGGACTTCTGGATCAGGTCACCGATGTAAACAATGTTGTCGTTCTTCAGGCAGTTTGCCGAACGCACGGACAGTTCCAGCTCGTCGACCTTCTTGAGAAGGACCGGGTTGAAGCCCAGATCGGTCTCTTCGGTGGACGAGGAGGCTTCGGCTTCTGGCTCATCGAAGGTGATGAACAGCTGAAGCTGGTCCTGAAGGATACGGGCAGCATAAGCGACCGAATCTTCTGGCGTGATCGAACCGTCTGTCTCAATCGACAGGGACAGTTTGTCATAGTCGAGGACCGTACCCTCACGGGTGTCCTCGACGCTGTAACCCACGCGGCGAACCGGCGAGTAGATCGCATCGACAGGAATGAACCCAATTGGCGCATCTTCCGGACGGCTCTGGTCGGCAGGCACATAGCCCTTGCCGGTTGCAACCGTGAATTCCATGCGAACCGAAGCGCCATCATCCAGCGTACAGATGACGAGGTCTGGGTTGAGGATTTTCACATCGCCCGACGTCTCGATCTGACCGGCTTTGACTTCGCCCTTGCCATCAGCCTTCAGGACCATGCGCTTCGGCGTATCCGAAACCATGTCGATGGCGATTTGCTTGAGGTTCAGCACAATCGTGGTGACGTCTTCACGCACGCCCGGAATGGACGAGAACTCATGAACAACACCATCGATCTGAACGCCGGTAATTGCGGCGCCTTGAAGCGAGGAGAGCAGCACGCGGCGAAGCGCGTTGCCGAGCGTCGTGCCGAAGCCACGCTCGAGCGGTTCGATAACGAGCTTGGCATGACGGCGTGGATCCCGGCCCGTTTCAACCTTTGGACGGTTGGGGCGGATCAGTTCTTTCCAGTTACGGTCATTCACGCTGGTCGCAGTATCGGCCATTCATGGCCTCCTTGGTCTTGAAATGGATGGACGGCTCTAACCTAGACGCGGCGGCGTTTCGGTGGGCGGCATCCATTGTGCGGAATTGGGGTCGTGTCACGGATCGAGGTGATGGTGAGGCCAGCCGCCTGAAGCGCACGGAGCGCGCTCTCACGGCCTGAGCCTGGACCACGAACGTTGACTTCGATCGTCTGGAGCCCGTGCTCCTGAGCCTTCTTCGCCGCATCTTCAGCAGCAACCTGCGCTGCGTAAGGCGTGGATTTACGCGAGCCCTTGAACCCCATGGTGCCAGCCGAAGACCAGGAAATAGCATTTCCCTGCGCATCGGTGATGGTGATCATGGTGTTGTTGAAGCTCGAATTCACATGAGCAACGCCGGAAGAAATATTCTTGCGGGCGCGGCGGCGAACGCGGGTCGTATCACGAGCCATATCGGTCTTGTCCTACTTCTTCTTGCCAGCGATTGGTTTCGCTGGACCCTTGCGGGTACGTGCGTTGGTGTGCGTGCGCTGACCGCGGACCGGCAGGCGCTTGCGGTGGCGAAGGCCACGGTAGCAGCCAAGGTCCATCAGACGCTTGATGTTCATGGAGACCTCACGGCGGAGGTCACCCTCAACCAGATAGTCAGAATCGATCGACTCACGGATCTGGATCACTTCCGCGTCGGTCAGGTCGGCCACACGACGGTGTGACTCGATGCCGATCTTTTCGGTGATCTCACGAGCCTTCGTAGGCCCGATACCGTGAATGTAACGAAGCGCGATTTCGACACGCTTGTTCGTTGGAATATTTACGCCTGCAATACGGGCCAAGGCCTGTCTCCTAAACTGCCGAAAGCGAGCCCGGCGCGAAACGAAAACAAACGCATCGCGCGCGCGAACCCGACCTCTTAACGAAGAGCGTCGTTATAGTCGTGCAAATCACCGCGTCAACTGGTGAAATGCGGCTTTATGCGGTCTCTTTCAGCGCCTTCTCGACGCCTTCGGTGACCTGTTCGATACTCGCCATTCCATCGACTTCGCGAAGGATACCGCGTTCAGCGTAAAACGGCAAAAGCGGGGCTGTATCCTGATTGTATTTCTCCAGACGGGACGCGAACGTCTCTGGATTGTCGTCCTTACGTCCCTGCTCTGCGAAACGCTTCGTCACGCGCGCCATCAGCTGGGTCTCGTCCACCACAAGGCGAATCACACGGTCCACCTTGCTGCCGCGCGACTCAAGCAATCGGTCGAGCGCCTTGGCCTGTCCAAGCGTGCGGGGGAAGCCATCATAGATGAACCCGGCCGCGCCCTTGTGGCTGTCGAGCTGCTCATCGATCAGGTCGATGACGATCTCGTCCGAGACCAGACCGCCCTCATCCATGATCTTTGCAACGCGGTTGCCAAGCTCAGAACCCGACGCACGGGCCGCACGAAGCATGTCGCCGGTTGAGAGTTGTACATAGCCATGCTCTTCGACCAGACGCTTGGCTTGCGTACCTTTGCCTGCCGCGGGCGGACCAAACAGTATCAGGTTCATTTCTTGCGCTTTCCTCCCAGGCGGGATTTCTTGATCAGCCCTTCATACTGATGCGCGATCAGGTGGGACTGTATCTGTGTCACTGTATCCATCGTGACGGATACAACGATCAGTAGCGAAGTACCACCGATGTAGAAAGGAATTCCCGGAACATATCGTCTCAGTATCTCCGGCAGAAGACAGACGAAGACCAGATAGACGGCGCCAATCGTCGTCAGACGCGTCAGGACATAATCGAAATAGGCCGCTGTGTTCTTACCCGGACGGATGCCTGGGACGAAGCCGCCATACTTGCGCAGATTGTCCGCGGTCTCTTGCGGATTGAACATGATGGACGTGTAGAAAAAGCAGAAGAACGCGACCAGCACACCGTAGGTCATGATGTAGGTCCAGCTCCCCGGCGAGAAGTTCAGCGCGAGCCACTGGAGGATGCCTGTGCTGGCTTCAGCGGTCTGATTCGGGTCCGCCATCGTATTGCCGCCCATCAGGCCCACAGCCGTCAGCGGCAGCATCAGGATGGCAATGGCGAAGATCGGCGGAATAACACCGGATGTGTTCAGCTTCAGCGGCATGAAGGACGATTGCCCCTGCTGCATTTGATTGCCGGACTGGCGCTTCGGATACTGGATCAGGATCCGGCGCTGCGACCGCTCGATGAAGACGATGAACAGAACCAGCGCAATCACGAGCACCAGCACACCAAGAACCATGACCACGTTCACGCCTTCAGAGCGGGAATTGGCAAACAGGTTGAAGATGGCTTTCGGCATCTCGGCAATAATGCCGGCAAAGATGATCAGCGAAATACCGTTACCAATGCCGCGTGCGGTGATCTGCTCACCCATCCACATCAGGAACATTGTACCGCCAACAAAGGTCGATACAGCCGTAACCACGAAGAACCAGCTGGCGATGCCATCATAGGCAACACTGGAAAGGCTCATGGCGATCCCGAAGCCCTGGAACAGGGCAAACGCCACGGTCAGATAACGCGTATACTGGTTGATCTGTTTGCGGCCCGCCTCGCCCTCTTTCTTCAACTTTTCAAGCGAAGGGATGGCCGACGTCATCATCTGCACGATGATCGACGCGGTGATGTACGGCATGACGTTGAGTGCGAAGACACTCATCCGCTCAATGGCGCCGCCAGAAAACATGTTCAGCGACCCGAGCATCCCACCAGACTGGTTGGCGAAGATTTGCTCGAACTGGCTCGGGTCCACCCCTGGCACAGGGATGTATGTCCCGAGGCGGAACAGAATGAGGATGAAGAGCGTGAACAGGATTCGGGCCTGAAGATCTTTCGCCTTGGCAAAAGTACCGAAATTCATGTTGCGCGCCATTTGCTCTGCGGCTGTGGCCAAGTGACCCTCCTACCAGATATGAAATCGCCGCCAACATTGGCGGCGAAATCGTGTTTGTGAAGGTGTGTAGAGGAAAAAGCTGGTGTTACTCTGCTTTTTCCGCAGCTACTGGCGCGGTGAGCGTCACTTTGCCACCGGCCTTCTCGATCGCTTCGATCGCTGCCTTGCTGGCACCCGTCACTGTAATGTTTGCATTTTTCGGCGCGTCACCTTTCGCCAGAAGACGGATACCGTCTTTGGCACGGCGCACGACACCGGACGACAGAAGCGTCTCTTCGGTGATGTCGTCGGCTTTCAGCTTGCCAGCTTCAATCGCCTTGGTCAGACGACCAAGGTTGACCCAAGCATGTGACTTGGAGCTGCGCGCTGTGAAGCCACGCTTTGGCAGACGCATGTAGATCGGCATCTGGCCGCCTTCAAAGCCATTGATGGCCACGCCTGAACGTGCCTTCTGACCTTTGACACCACGTCCGCCAGTCTTGCCCTTGCCAGAGCCAACACCGCGGCCAACGCGGTGGCGGTTGTGTGTTGAACCCGGTACCGGGGAGAGTTCGTTGAGTTTCATCGCTCTAATCCTGACTGGCGCAGTAAAGGGTCGCCCCTATACGCCTACTCTTCTACGACTTCAATAAGGTGTGACACCTTCGCAATCATGCCCTGCACGGCCGGTGTATTCTCGAGCTCACGCTCACGGCCGATCTTGTTCAGGCCGAGACCAACCAGGGTCTGGCGCTGCTCGGGCTTGCGGCGGATCGGGCTGCCAGTCTGGCGAACCTTGATCGTGTCTGCTTGCTTCTTTGCCATCATCAGATCCCTTCTCTAAATCAGGCGGTTTCGGAAATGCCGGCTTCGGACGCACCATCGGTGCGGCGGCCAACAATATCCTGGACCTTCAGGCCACGCTTCGAAGCAACGGAGCGAGGGCTTGCCTGCTCTTTCAGTGCATCGAAGGTTGCGCGAACCATGTTGTACGGGTTGGACGAACCGGTCGACTTGCCGACCACGTCCTGGATGCCGAGCACTTCCATAACGGCGCGCATCGGGCCACCAGCGATAACACCAGTACCGGGAGGCGCTGCGCGCAGGACGACCTTGCCTGCACCGTGACGGCCTTTGCCATCATGATGAAGCGTGCGGCCTTCACGAAGTGGAACGCGAACCAGGTTGCGCTTGGCTTCTTCAGTGGCCTTGCGGATCGCTTCTGGCACTTCGCGGGCCTTGCCCTTGCCGAAGCCTGCACGGCCCTTCTGGTCACCCACAACGACGAGTGCAGCGAAACCGAAGTTCTTGCCGCCCTTCACCGTCTTGGCCACACGGTTGATCCCGACGAGCTTGTCGACGAGTTCGCTCTGCTCTTCCTGGCGATCGTTGCGTCCGCGTCCGCGGCCACGACCTCTGCCCTGTTCGTCTGCCATAATGGCCTCCTAGAACTTCAGGCCGCCCTCACGGGCGGCGTCTGCCAGGGCTTTCACCCGGCCATGGAACATGTAGCCGCCGCGATCGAAGACAACGTCTTCAACACCGGCTTTCTTGGCGCGCTCGGCGATCAGTTCGCCAACTTTCTGTGCAGCCGCAATGTCGCTTGTGGACTTCAGCTTGCCGCGAAGATCGGTTTCGAGCGTGGACGCAGCAGCAACTGTCAGGCCCTTCTCGTCATCGATGATCTGGACAGAAATGTTCTTGTGCGAGCGAGCAACCGACAGACGTGGACGTCCATTGGCCTGCTTACGCAGCTTGTTGCGGTTGCGCTGTGCGCGGCGGAGTGTCTTTTCGCGTGTCGTCTTCATGGCGATTACTTCTTCTTGCCTTCCTTGCGGCGGACGTATTCGCCAGCATAGCGGACACCCTTGCCTTTAAACGGCTCAGGTTTGCGGAATTGACGGATCTCGGCAGCAGCCTGGCCAACGGCCTGCTTGTCTGCACCCGACACGATCACTTCGGTCGGCTTCGAGGACTCGATCTTGATGCCTTCAGGCGCCTTGAAGATGACGTCATGCGAATAGCCCAGCGACAGTTTCAGGTCATTGCCCTGCATCTGTGCGCGGTAACCAACGCCGACGAGTTCAAGCGTCTTGGTGAAGCCAGTCGAGGCGCCTTCAACAACGTTCGCTGCGTTCGCGCGGGCTGTACCCCACTGCGTGCGGACTTTTGGGTCCAGCGCTTCAGCGAAGGTCATCTTCTTGCGACCCTTCTCATCATTTGCCTTGATACGTGCATTCGCCTCTTCGACGTAATCTGCACGCGGCATGATGGTGACCTCACCGTCCTTCAGCTCAGCCGTCATCAGGTCGGACACCGTGAAGGAAAGATTGCCCTTGGGGCCTTTCGCTTCAATCGTGTTGCCGTTCAGAGTGACGGTTGTGCCGTTCGGGACAGCGATCGGGAGTTTTCCAATACGGGACATATCAGTTCATCCTCGTCCTAGAATACCCGGCAAAGGATCTCGCCGCCCACATTCTCGTTCCGAGCAACGGCGTCAGAGATGACACCCTTGGACGTAGAGAGAATGGAGATGCCCAGTCCGTTACGGACCAGCGGCAGATCATTCACCGATGAATAAACACGACGACCTGGCTTCGAAACCCGACGGATTTCGGAGATGACAGGTGCGCCATCGAAGTATTTGAGTTCGATCTCGACGTTGTTGTGGCCGTCTTTCTCGACTTCCGTGTAACCACGGATGTAACCCTCGCTTTGCAGCACATCGAGTACCCGGATGCGGAGCTTCGACGATGGGGAGACGACTTTCGTCATGCCACGCATCTGCGCATTGCGGATACGGGTCAGGAGATCGCCAAGGGGATCGGAAATGTTCATCTTGGTCCTCCTTTCCTACCAGCTGGACTTTACGAGACCCGGCACCATGCCGAGCGAACCGAGTTGACGAAGCGCAATACGCGACATCTTCATCTTGCGATAGTAACCGCGCGGACGGCCGGTTACCTGACAACGATTGCGAACGCGGCTCGGTGCGGAATTCCGCGGGAGCGCTGCGAGCTTCAGACGTGCCTGGAAACGTTCTTCCAGGGGCTTGTCTTCATCCATCGCCATCGCTTTGAGCTTCGCCCGGCGAGCCGCATACTTTGCGACCATGCGGCGACGCTTCTCGTTCTTCTCAATTGCGCTTTTCTTAGCCATTGTGTTTCGTCCTCAAGCGCTAGTTCCGGAACGGGAAGCCGCAATGCGAGAGCAGTGCCTTGGCTTCTTCGTTCGTTTTAGCAGTGGTGCAGACGATGATGTCCATACCGCGAATGTCTTCAATGTCGTCGTAATTGATCTCAGGGAAGACGATCTGTTCCTTCAGGCCCATCGCGTAGTTGCCACGGCCATCAAAGCTTTTGCCATTCAGGCCACGGAAGTCTTTCACGCGTGGCAGCGCCATATTGGTCAGACGGTCCAGGAACTCGTACATACGGTCGCGGCGAAGCGTGACCTTTGCACCGATGATCATGCCTTCACGAAGCTTGAAGCCGGCAATCGACTTGCGTGCTTTCGTAGGCACAGGCTTTTGGCCTGAGATCTTCTCGAGTTCGGCAAGCGCCGTCTTGATCTTCTTGGAGTCAGCGACAGCTTCGCCAACACCCATGTTGATCACGACCTTGTCGAGCTTGGGAACCTGCATGTCGTTGGAGTAGCTGAATTGCTCCTGCAACTTCTCGCGGATCTGCTCTTTGTATTTCGTCTTCAGACGTGGTTCGTAATTCTTAGACATCGATCGACTCGCCAGAACGTTTGGCATAGCGCGTCTTGCGCCCATGCTCGTCTACCTTGAAACCAACCCGTACCGCTTTTCCGTCGCGGGGATCCACGAGCGAAACGTTCGATACGTGGATCGGCGCTTCAAACGTCTTGATGCCGCCTGGGTCCATTTGACTTGGACGCTGGTGGCGTTTCACGACGTTGACACCCTGGACAACAACACGGTTCTCGGAAGGAAGCACTTTCAGCACTTCACCCTTTGCGCCCTTGTTGCGGCCCGCGATGACGATAACGCGGTCACCTTTTTTCACCTTGGCAGCCATGGTTACAGGACCTCCGGAGCCAGAGAAACGATCTTCATGTGGTTCTTGGCGCGAAGTTCGCGTGGAACCGGTCCGAAGATCCGGGTACCGATCGGCTCGCCATTGTTGTTCACCAGCACAGCAGCGTTGGTGTCGAAACGAATGGTTGAACCGTCGGGGCGGTTGATATCTTTGGCGACGCGAACGACGACAGCGCGGCGAACGTCACCCTTCTTCACGCGACCTGTCGGGATCGCTTCCTTGATCGACACCACAATGATGTCACCAACGGAGGCATAACGACGGCCTGCACCACCCAGCACCTTGATGCACTGGACGCGGCGAGCACCGGAGTTATCGGCCACGCGAAGGTTGGATTGCATCTGGATCATGAATCAGCCCCTTCGCTTGCGACCAGTTCCCAGGTCTTGAGTTTCGAGCGCGGTGGGCACTCTTGGATCGTTACACGCTGTCCTTCGACGGCAACATTTGCCTCGTCGTGAGCGTGATATTTTTTCGAGCGGCGCACGATTTTCTTCATCACAGGGTGGAGGAAGGTGCGGTCAACGCGGACCACAGCCGTCTTGTCCTGCTTCGTGGACACCACAACGCCTTCCATTACGCGTTTCGGCATGACTTTCTCCTACGCCTCTGCTTCCGCTTTGGCCTGCTCACGAAGAAGCGTCTTGACGCGAGCGATATCGCGGCGGACTTCCTTCATGCGGGCCGTCTTTTCCAGCTGGCCAGTGGCCTGTTGGAAACGGAGGTTAAACTGTTCTTTCTTGAGCTGAACGAGCTGATCTTTCAGCTGGTCGCCACTCTTTGAACGCATATCAGCGGTTTTCATGACTAGATCCCCTCGATGCGCTTAACGATTTTGGTCTTGATCGGCAGCTTCGCAGCGCCGAGCTTCAGGGCCTGGATGGCAACTGCATCCGGAACACCGTCGATCTCGAACAGGATGCGGCCAGGTGCAACGCGGGCAACCCAACGGTCAACCGAGCCCTTACCTTTACCCATACGAACTTCGATCGGCTTTGCCGTTACCGGCGTGTCCGGGAAGATGCGGATCCAGACTTTACCCTGACGCTTCATTTCGCGGGTCACGGCACGGCGTGTGGCTTCGATCTGACGCGCAGTGACGCGCTCAGGCTCAAGAGCCTTAAGGCCAAAGCTTCCGAAGTTGAGCGAGGTACCGCCCTTGGAAGTTCCCGTGATCCGGCCCTTGAAGGCCTTACGGTATTTGGTGCGTTTTGGCTGCAGCATCTGTTAAGCTCCTGCGCCTTGCGGGCCGGAAGCCGGTCCACGCTGGTTGGTGCTACGGGCACGGGCCTGGCCGGAATCTTCGGCCTTCTTGTCCTGTGCCATCGGATCGTGTTCCATGATCTCGCCTTTGTAGATCCAGACCTTCACACCAATGATGCCATAGGTCGTCGCTGCTTCGGCGGTGCCATAGTCGATGTCGGCGCGCAGTGTGTGCAGCGGCACGGAGCCTTCAGCATACTGCTCGGTCCGCGCGATCTCGGCGCCGCCAAGACGGCCAGCGACCATCACGCGAATACCAAGTGCGCCGAGACGCATCGAGTTCTGGATCGAACGCTTCATCGCGCGGCGGAAAGAACCCCGGCGCTCAAGTTGGCGGGCGATATCTTCAGCGACCAGGGTCGCGTCAATCTCAGGCTTGCGGATCTCGACAAGGTTCACGCGAACTTCGTCTTGCGTCAGCTTCGAGAGCTTCTTGCGAAGCACTTCGATGTCAGCGCCCTTCTTGCCGATCACGAGGCCCGGACGGGCTGTGTGGATCGTGACAATGCACTTCTTGTGCGGACGCTCGATGATGATGCGCGAGATACCAGCTTGCTTAAGCTCGTTCTTGATCGTGTTGCGAATCTTCAGGTCTTCGTGGACGAGACGGCCATAGTCTGCAGAGTCTGCATACCAACGGCTGTCCCAGGTCCGGTTAACGCCCAGACGAAACCCGATTGGATTAATCTTCTGACCCATTACGCGGCCTCCGCTTCAACTGATGAATCGCGCAGAACGATGGTGAGCTGCGAGAAAGGTTTGACGATGCGCGCGGCACGGCCACGAGCACGGGCGCGAATGCGCTTCATGACGAGGTTCTTGCCGACATGCGCTTCTGCGACCACAAGGCTGTCAATATCGAGGCCGTGATTGTTCTCGGCATTCGACATCGCGGAATAGAGCGTCTTGTAGACGTCTTTCGCGGCACGCTTGCGCGAGAATTTCATCTCATCCATTGCCTTCTGAACTGGAAGACCGCGGATCTGCTGCGCAAGCAGGTTCAGCTTTTGCGGGCTGGAACGGTACATGCGCAGAACTGCGCGTGACTCGTTAGATGCCTGCTTCGGAGGATTCTTTGCCTTTCCCATGGCCTACTTCCTCTTGGCTTTCTTGTCGGCGCCGTGGCCATAATAGGTACGTGTCGGCGCGAACTCGCCGAACTTGTGACCCACCATTTCCTCGGAGACGAGAACTGGGACAAACTTGTTGCCATTGTGAACCTGGAAATTCAGGCCCACGAATTGTGGCATGATGGTCGACCGGCGTGACCAGGTCTTGATAACTTCGCGACGCTCAGCAGCTTGAGCCTTCTCTGCCTTCTTGAGCAGATAGCCGTCGACGAACGGGCCTTTCCAGACGGAACGTGGCATAACTCTCTCGCTCCTTAGCGTTTCGCGTTACGGCGACGGATGATCAGACGATCCGAAGCCTGGGTCTTGCGGGTTTTAGGACCGCGGGTTTTCTTGCCCCATGGGGTGACAGGGTGACGTCCACCGGACGTCTTGCCTTCACCACCACCGTGCGGGTGATCGACCGGGTTCATGGCAACGCCGCGAACTTTCGGGCGGCGACCAAGATAACGTGAACGACCGGCCTTCGAGAGAACCTTGTTCATGTTGTCCGGGTTGGACACAGCACCGACAGTGGCCAGGCAGCTATCAGGAACCATGCGAAGCTCGCCCGAAGACAGCTTGATTTGCGCATAGCCTGCATCGCGGCCGACAAGCTGCACATAAGTGCCTGCCGAACGTGCGATCTGACCGCCCTTTTGAGGCTTCATCTCAACATTGTGGATGATCGTGCCAACCGGGATGTTCTTCAGCGGAAGCGTGTTGCCCGGTTTGATGTCTGCCGTCTTCGACGTCATCACCGTGTCACCAACAGCAAGACGCTGCGGCGCGATGATGTAGGACTGCAGGCCATCTTCGTACTTGATCAGCGCGATGAAAGCGGTGCGGTTCGGATCATATTCCAGACGCTCGACAGTCGCAGCGATGTCCCAGCGGTTACGCTTGAAGTCGACCTTGCGATAGAGGCGTTTGGCGCCGCCACCGATACCGCGAACGGTAACGCGACCACGGTTGTTACGTCCACCGGACTTCGTGAGACCTTCGGTCAGTGCTTTGACCGGGCGCCCCTTGTGAAGCTCCGACTTGTCGACGATGACCAGCTGGCGCTGGCCTGGCGACGTTGGATTGAAAGTCTTGAGTGCCATCTTGCTCTCCTACAGTCCGGTCGTGATGTCGACGGACTGACCGTCTTTCAGTGTCACGATGGCCTTCTTGGTATCGGAGCGGAAGCCGAGCTTGCCGCGGAAGCGCTTCGTCTTGCCCTTGACCTTGATGGTATTGACCTTGGTCACGTCCACCTTGAACAGGGTCTCGACAGCTTCCTTGATCTCTTTCTTGTTAGCCGAAAGAGGAACCGAGAAGACAATCTTGTTTTCTTCAGCGAGCAGCGTTGCTTTTTCCGTGATGTGCGGAGCAAGCAGCGTGTCGTAATTGTGTGCTTTCACGTCAGCCATGGCTTACTTACCTTTCCCGGCTTTCGCCTCGAAACGGGCGCCGATGCCTTCGAGGGCATCCTTGGTGACTACCAGCTGGCGACGACGCATCACGTCATAGACGTTCAGGCCAGCAACTGGCAGCACGTCGATGTTCGGGATGTTGCGAGCAGCTTGAGCGAAATTCGAATCAACTTCCGTGCCGCCGATGATCAGCGCGTTCTCGACGCCGAGCGCCTTGAACTTGCCGAGCAGATCCTTGGTCTTGGCCGCATCCATCTTCGCATCGTCGAGAACGATCAGCGAACCGTCCTTGACCTTGGAAGACAGCGCGTGAGCAAGCGCGAGCTTGCGGATCTTCTTTGGAAGCTCGTGAGCGTGGCTACGAACGCGTGGGCCGTGAGCAACCGCACCACCGACAAAGATGCCAGCATTGCGGGAGCCGTGACGTGCGCCGCCCGAGCCCTTCTGACGGATGAACTTTTTGGTCGTAACCGAAACTTCATCACGGGTCTGGGTTTTGTGCGTACCGGCCTGGCGCTTGGCGAGCTGCCAGCGAACCGTACGGTGAAGCAGGTCGGAGCGGATGTCGGTCAGGCCGAAGATGGCCTCATCAACAGTTGCCTTGCCAGCGGCCTTGCCGTCGAGATTTTTGACGTCGAGTTCCATTATTCACCAGCCTCTGCATTGTCAGCTGCGCTATCTTTGCCGCGGAATGATCCGGCAGCAGGCGCATCAGCGTGGATCGCCTTCTTCACTGCATCACGCACTTCAACATAGGCGCCGTCATGACCAGGGATCGCGCCCTTGACCAGGATCAGGCCGCGCTCTGCATCGGTGCGAACGATTTCGAGGTTCTGGACCGTGACGCGCTCGACACCGTAGTGACCAGCCATCTTCTTGCCCTTGAACACCTTGCCCGGGTCCTGGCACTGGCCAGTCGAACCGTGGGCACGGTGAGAGATCGAAACACCGTGAGTGGCGCGAAGACCGCCGAAGTTCCAGCGCTTCATCGCACCAGAGAAACCCTTACCGAGCGAGACGCCGGCAATATCAACACGCTGGCCAGCAACGAAATGGTCCGCGAGGACCTCAGCGCCAATCTCTGGCATCTCGTCTGCAGCAACGCGGAATTCCACGAGCTTGCGCTTAGGCGCCACACCAGCCTTCGCAAAGGCTTCACGCTGGGCTTTCGCCGTGCGCTTGGCTTTCGCCTCGCCAGCACCCATCACAACAGCCTTGTAGCCATCATTGCGGGTAACCGTGGTTTTTTCTTTCTTCTTGCCGCGATTGACGCTGACCTCACGGTCTTCGTCGGTGCGCAGGCCAACGACCTGGCAACCGTCAAGCGACAGGACCGTCACAGGAATGTGGCGGCCGTTCTCGTTGAAGATACGGGTCATGCCCAGCTTGCGGGCGACAACACCGGTACGGGAAGCCGGAAGTGCCATATTAGCGCGCTCCCTCAAGTTTGATCTCGATGCCGACGCCGGCAGACAGGTCGAGCTTCATCAGCGCGTCCACGGTCTGTGGAGTTGGGTCGACAATGTCGAGAATGCGTTTGTGAGTCCGGATCTCAAACTGGTCACGGGACTTTTTGTCGATGTGCGGCGAGCGGTTCACAGTGAAGCGCTCAATACGTGTCGGCAGCGGAATTGGTCCACGAACATCAGCGCCTGTGCGCTTTGCAGTGGATACGATCTCCTTCGCCGACATGTCGAGGGCGCGGTGATCGAAGGCTTTCAGCCTGATCCGGATATTTTGTTTTTCCATCGTACGGTATCCCGTCAACATGAATGTCGCGCCAAGGCGCACGCAATGGAGCGCCCGGACGCATTCGGCTCGAATTGTTCAGTTCGGTAGGAAGCGTTTGCCTGAAACTGGCACAGCCGACCTTTCGAAGGGCGGGGTGTATGAGATTACAGGGGTGCCGTCAACACTTGCGCGCGGATTCTTTACAGCGAGCTGTCAGCGAGGGGGGCGACGCGCTCGAATACGGCACCGGATAGCTATTATCCCCTTCATAACGTCCTATAGTTGGCCTGAATAGCCATCAGGATCGCATATTTATGAGTGACGAGCTTCTGACTGCCGCGCGCGACGTCCGCGAAAATGCCCATGCGCCCTATTCCGGTTTCCGAGTCGGCGCAGCGATTCGCACCGCGTCTGGCATCCATATCGGCTGCAATGTCGAGAACGCCGCCTTTCCAGAAGGCGTCTGCGCCGAGGGCGGCGCTATCAGCGCCATGGTTGCCGCAGGCGAAACCGAGATCCTTGAAGTGCTTGTCTATGCCGAAGCCGACACACCCGTTGCCCCATGCGGAGGGTGCCGCCAGAAACTCGCCGAGTTTGCAGGGCCGGATATTGTCATTCACCTCGCAGGCACTTCCGGCATCACCACAAGCATGACAGTGGCCGAGCTCCTGCCAGGTGCCTTCGGCGCGCATCAAATGGATCGCGATTAGAATACCGGCCCGCACCTGGGCCTTCACGCTCTAATGCTAATCTTCAAAGATGGCGCGAATCTCTTTTTTCGATGACGGCAACGTACCTTCCGGCCAATCATCTGCTTCTATCCGGGCCTCGACAGCCTTGAGGATGGTCTGAATATTTTCGTTGGCAATTTCGCCGCCGAGCTTTTCAGACTCCTTCATGATCGTTCCAGTTTGCTCGATCACTTCTAACCCGGCTGGCGTTTCCAGAAACGCTCGATAAACTGCGAGCGTGTCCGGGGAGAGCGTGTCGAGATAGATATCGACTGAGCGCTCATTCATGCCTTTCTCCAGAACTGGCAGCATCTCATTCATTAGAAGCTCTACCAGATTGGTCGCCGCCGCATCACTCAGCGAACCACCTTCCTGCCTGACCGCATTCTGAATACTGCCCACCATAAGCTCTGCCATCAGGTCACCTGTGGCCGCGAAGATATCTTCGCCCATTGTGAGTTCGACGATCCGCTCAGCATCATTTCGAGGATCAGCATGTGCGGGAATTTGGAGAAGAAATGCTCCGGCAGCAATTGCAAACAAGTGGCGCATGAATGACCTCGAACTATCTAGGATTGAGCTGAAAATCTAAAGCGATTGAGCTTGTTTAGGAAGCCAAAAAAAAGGGCCGCCTCTTCCGAGACGGCCCTTTGATCTTTGCGTCAGCCTGTTGGCTGGCGGTGTCTTACTTCTTGACCGAAGAGACGACGCCGGCACCGACGGTGCGGCCGCCTTCGCGGATGGCGAAGCGCAGGCCCTGGTCCATCGCGATTGGCGCGATCAGCTCAACGTCCATTTTGACGTTGTCGCCTGGAAGAACCATTTCCTTGTCCGCTGGAAGCTGGACAACACCCGTCACGTCCGTCGTACGGAAGTAGAACTGTGGACGGTAGTTGGTGAAGAATGGCGTGTGACGGCCACCCTCTTCCTTGGTCAGGATGTAGGCTTCAGCTTCGAACGTCGTGTGCGGCGTGATCGAGCCTGGCTTACAGAGAACCTGGCCGCGCTCAACACCCTCACGGTCGATACCGCGGATCAGCGCGCCGATGTTGTCGCCAGCCTGGCCCTGGTCGAGCAGCTTGCGGAACATTTCAACGCCCGTAACGGTCGTCTTCTGCGTGTCGCGGATACCAACGATCTCGACTTCTTCACCAACCTTGATGACGCCCGTCTCGACGCGGCCGGTCACAACCGTACCACGGCCGGAGATCGAGAACACGTCCTCAACCGGCATCAGGAATGGCTTGTCCAGTGGACGCTCAGGGGTCGGGATGTACTCGTCGACAGCTTTCATCAGCTCGAGGATCTTCTCCTTGCCGATCTTCTCGTCGCGGCCTTCAACAGCAGCGAGTGCAGAGCCGGAAATGATCGGAATCTCGTCGCCCGGGAAGTCGTAGGACGACAGAAGTTCACGAACTTCCATCTCGACGAGCTCAAGAAGCTCCTCGTCGTCAACCTGGTCGACCTTGTTCATGAAGACAACCATCGCAGGCACACCGACCTGCTTGGCCAGCAGGATGTGCTCGCGGGTCTGCGGCATTGGGCCGTCAGCTGCGTTCACAACCAGGATCGCGCCGTCCATCTGAGCCGCACCGGTGATCATGTTCTTCACATAGTCAGCGTGACCCGGGCAGTCGACGTGAGCGTAGTGACGGTTTTCCGTCTCATACTCAACGTGTGCGGTGTTGATGGTGATGCCGCGTGCTTTTTCTTCAGGGGCGTTGTCGATGTCCGCATAGGACTTCGCCGCGCCGCCATAAACTTCTGCAAGCGTCATCGTGATCGCTGCTGTCAGCGTCGTCTTGCCGTGGTCAACGTGACCAATCGTGCCGATGTTTACGTGCGGCTTGTTCCGCTCAAACTTTGCCTTGCCCATGG
>NZ_NCSS01000003.1 GCF_002088935.1 Henriciella litoralis | reverse complement strand
CATGCAGCGGCCCCGGTCCATGCTGACCCGGACCTTCGCCTCGGTGAGCGTGGTGATCCAGTCTGATCCGGAGAACTGGCTTCCCTGATCGGTATTCATGATCTCCGGCGGGCCATACTTCTCGATGGCCTCGCTCAGCGCGTCCACCATCAAGTCTGCATGCATGGTGTTCGACAACCGCCAGCTCAGCACCTTGCGCGTCGCCCAGCCCATGATGGCCACGAGATAGAGGTATCCCCCGCTGGCCGGAATAAATGTGATATCGGCGCACCAGACTGGCTGGGACGCGTGATCTTGAAGACCTTCAGCAAGCAAGGGAAGACCGGATGGGCCGGATGTGGCTGGCTGGTCTTTGGCCTTCGATAAACTTCCTGAAGGCCCATCTGGGGCATCAGGCGGCACGCACGGTGGCGTCCCGCCTTTAAACCGTCCCGCGCCAGCCAATCTGGCGACTGCCGAATAACGGATACTTCGTGAACAGCTTGTCAATCGTATTCATCAGGGCCAGCTCCTCCACGCTCGCCGGCAGTGGCCGGTAGTAGAGCGTTAACCGGGAGATGTTCAGCACTCGGCATTGCGCGCTCAGGCTCAGTTTCGGATGGTCCGGCTGGATCATGCTACGTAGTTCGCCGGGGCTCATAGCTGGAGCATTTTGAGGGAAAAATCGTTCTCCACTGCAAGCCTCCCGATCTTGGCGTCCAGTTCCTTGAACTCGGATTTGCGCTCGTCTGACGACTCGCCTTTGGCGAACACATCCGCCATCCCTTCAAACACCTGCTTCTGCCAAGCGCTCACTTGCGTCGGCATCAGATTGTGCTTCGTGGCAATCTCCTGGATCGTCCTGCCACCGCGCAGCGCATTCAGCTCCACCTGCGCCTTGAAACTGCCGGTGAACTTCCGCCGCTTTCGTCCCATGCTCGATATTCCTTCGGCTGTCGGGATATACCTTAGCTCACTGTCCAGTTTTGTATGATCACCTCAGCCCCAAACGAAACGCGCCTTAATTAACAGTATAGTTTGGCTTTGTGCGGATCAATATTCAACCGATATGATCGGAGTATAAAAAAAGGTGCTGGCTAGAATAATCTAGCCAGCAAGTTTCCCTAAGCTGTGGAATGTTGGGAGGATGCTTTCCCGACGACGTGACACGTTTTTCACGCGGCCGAGACAACAAAAATGACACCCCATGGCTCAGAAGACGCTGCGGGACCGCAGTTTACCGCCTGAGTTATAGCTTAGGTACAGCAGATTTATAACTATGTCCATACAATATGGGAGCACACTGAATTAATCGCTTTCCCGTAATTTGTTTGCTTGCATACCGTGCGATTTCATACGAAGACACATGAATCCGCGATAGACGGACGTGATAAGGGGAGGTAAATATGATTTTTCCGCGATCAGCTTGGGTGGCGTTTCTATACACAACGGCATCGGTTTCGAGCATTGGGCTAGCGGCAGATGCTCAAGAAGAAGACAATGTGAGAACGCTGCAGTCGGTCGTTGTTACGACTCAGAAAACTTCAGAGTCACTGCAGAACGTGCCAATTGCTGTTTCTGCTTTTGATGAAGAGGCAATTGACAGACTCCAGTTAACTGGTGGTCCAGATCTCACAAAAGCTGTGCCGAACCTGTCGTTCACCAAAGGACAATTTACTGGATTCAACCTCAAAATCAGGGGCATAGGAGTAGATGTCGTAGCAACGTCCGGCGATGCCGGGGTAGGCATACATCAGAACGACGTCCCCCTTCAATCGAACAGACTCTTCGAATCCGAATTCTTTGACACTGAGAGGGTCGAAATCCTCCGTGGGCCACAAGGAACACTCTATGGCCGAAACGCTAATGGAGGCGTGTTCAACTTGATCACCGCCAAGCCGGTTTTCGAAGAATTCCAGGCAGACGCCGCGCTGACTTACGGGAACTATAATTCCGTAAAAGCTAACGGCATGGTCAATTTGCCCGTAGGAGAACGGGTTGCCCTCCGAGTTGCCGGATCTCTCACGCAACGCGACGGGTACGTTGATAATATAGTCACCGGCAACGATATTGACGACCGGGACTTGTGGTCAATCCGCGCCACTCTTGGATTTGAGCCGACAGACTCATTGAGCGGGTGGCTATTATATGAACATTTCGAAGAAGAGGATACGCGTCTCCGCTCGGGCAAGCAGCTTTGCCGGAAAGACCCTCTAGACACTAGTTTTGCGGGCATTCCCATCGCCTTCGATGATCAGATTTTCACCTCTCAGGGCTGTCTAAGTGCGCCTCTTGACGAGTCGCGCGATACGGTGAATTCGGTCGCGACGCTCGCGGGTGGGCTAGCTGTTCAGGTTGGGCTGCTCAATGGAGATGCATTTACCGCACCAGCCATTCAGGATTTGCGAACTATTGCGGCAGGATTCGATCCGTTCTACAAAGCCGAACAGGATTTGTGGACACTTAGTCTGTCATGGGACATCAATGATGTCCTGAAATTGACTTCATTGTCGAGCTTCAATGAAACATCTGTTTTCTCTGTTGAGGATGTCTCAAAAGTCGAGCCCACAATCACCTTCAATGACTTGTCAGCAATTCCACCAGGGATAAATCCGCAAGTCGATCTCTACAATTCAGTTTTCCCCGGCGGCGTCGTCAATGACCCGCAGATCGGCCCCTCGAACATTTATACGGTGGCGGATCCATCCGGTGAAACAACAGAGGCCTTTACGCAAGAACTGCGTCTGCAGTCGGATTTTAGTGGCCCGCTGAATTTCAATCTCGGCGCCATCTATATGGACTATGAGGCGGGCAATGACGATGTAATCGATGGATACTACTTCATAAGCAATGCCCTTACCGGTCTGCTGCAATTACACAACGCATCACTTGCAGCTGGTGGACCACCAGTGATTCCGGGAGTTCCATTCCCTGCAAGCCTTGATGAGTCCAATGTGGATGGCGACTCAAATATCCTCAATTCACTCAACGGCTTGGGACGAAATTACTTTCGGACAGTTTCCCCTTATGAGTTGCAGTCGACAGCGCTCTTCGGGGAAGCATATTATGATATAAATGATGAACTGACCTTCACGCTCGGATTGCGCTACACGAAGGATGAAAAGTCGCAAAAGAACATTCCGACCTATCTCTTCACGCCTGATGTCGTCCGCGCGGATCCATTAGCTCCGGTTCCGGATCCGGCGACAGAGACGAACCTAGACGGAAATGTCGACGGAATTTTCGAGGTTGAATTTGAAGAGGTTACAGGGCGCGCCGGATTTGATTGGACACCGGATTTTTCGTTCACAGATGATACGCTTCTGTATGGCTTTTACTCCCGCGGTTACAAGGGAGGCGGCATAAACCCACCGCAGCCTTCGGATAATGCCAACGCATTCCCGTCAACTTTTGAACCAGAGTTCATCAATGCATACGAAATTGGAACCAAAAATCGGTTCGCAGGAGACACACAGCAACTTAATCTCGCAGGCTTCTATTATGACTATACGGATTACCAGATCACTCAGGTGATCAACCGCTCATCGGTGAATTTCAATGTCGATGCTGAGGTGTACGGCCTGGAGATTGAATATCTTTGGGCGCCCGGAAGTAACTGGCTGTTGTCTGCAAATCTCGGTTTGCTCGAATCTAAGCTGGTTGATGTTTTTGCGATTGACGTCCTTGATCGCACGGCCGGTAACTCCGATTTCGTGGTTCTGAAGAACGCGGCAAGCTATTCGAACTGCGCTGTTTCCGCAGAAGGGTATGCAACGATTTTAGGCGCAATCGCGGCTGGGCAACTTGACGCGGGCTCTACTGCTGGGCTGTGTCTTGGCAGTTTTGCAGGTCAGGAGGCGACTTTTGGGCTGGGAGATGTGTCCTATGTCGGTGGGGACGGATCACTCCGCACAATCGGCGCATTGACGCCATTCGACGGCGTCAACAAAAACCTCAGCGACAACAATCTGCCGGGTGCTCCGGATACTACGCTAAACTTGGCAGCGGAGTATACTTTTCCATCTATTGGTAATAGTAGCTGGGATCTGACAATCCGCGGTGATTATTACTATCAAGCGGAGAGCTTTGCTCGTATCTGGAACGTTCCGCGCGACGAGATTTCCAGCTGGGAAAATGTCAATCTTTCTCTTGTCTTGGCGAATGATGACACCGGCTTCCAAATCACAGCTTTTGCCAAAAACCTGTTTGACGAAGAGGTGATAACGGGAGCCTATTTGCAGGACGACAGCCCTGGACTTTATAGCAATGTCTTTCTGACTGAACCGGCTTTGTACGGAGTAACTGTTTCGAAATCATGGTAATAAGTGGCGATCATCATCCGTGCCCGCCTTCCTCAACTGTTTACCAGTCTGAGCTACCTGACCAAGTATTGTCGCGCCGTCCTGGTTTAGTGACTAAGCCGCTTGATTCCGGAAGATCATTCGTAGAGTTTGCCGACCATTGTTGTCGTTGGTTCGTTTGAGGCCAAAGACCAGCCAGCCACATCCGGCCCATCCGGTCTTCCCTTGCTTGCTGAAGGTCTTCAAGATCACGCGTCCCAGCCAGTCTGGTGCGCCGATATCACATTTATTCCGGCCAGCGGGGGATACCTCTATCTCGTGGCCATCATGGGCTGGGCGACGCGCAAGGTGCTGAGCTGGCGGTTGTCGAACACCATGCATGCAGACTTGATGGTGGACGCGCTGAGCGAGGCCATCGAGAAGTATGGCCCGCCGGAGATCATGAATACCGATCAGGGAAGCCAGTTCTCCGGATCAGACTGGATCACCACGCTCACCGAGGCGAAGGTCCGGGTCAGCATGGACCGGGGCCGCTGCATG
>NZ_NCSS01000002.1 GCF_002088935.1 Henriciella litoralis | reverse complement strand
ATGCCGTTGGCGATGCCCGGACCGAAGATGCCGAGCGCGAGCATCGAAAGCGCGGCGAGCACGATCGCCATGGCGTCTTCGATTGTCGGCTCGCCCGTGAACCCGGCGGTGAACTCGCCAAAGATGGTCGAGCCGATGCCGACGATCACGGCGAGCACCAGGACCTTGACCCCGGACGAGATCACCAATCCCAGCACCCGCTCGGCCATGAAGGCGGTTTTGTTGAACAGGCCGAAGGGTACGAGGATGAAGCCGGCCAGCGTGGCGAGCTTGAACTCGATCAGCGTGACGAAGAGTTGGATAGCCAGGATGAAGAAAGACAGGAGGACGACCAGCCAGGCGAAGAGCAGAATGATGATCTGAAGGAAATTCTCGAAGAAGGAGACGAACCCCATCAGATCGGAAATCGACGCGAGAATCGGACGGCCCGCATCAAGGCCGATCTCGGCGATGCGGCCGGGCTGAAGCAGCTCGCCGGCACTGAGGCTGCCGCCCGAAGCGATGAGGCCGAGCCCGGCGAAGCTTTCGAAAACGATGCGCGCGAGTGCGTTCCAGTTGCCGATGATGTAGGCGAAGACGCCGACGAAGAGCGTTTTCTTGATGAGCCGGGCGAGGATGTCGTCGTCGGCGCCCCAGGCCCAGAAGAGCGCAGCAAGCGTCACGTCGATGACGATCAGGGTTGTTGCCAGGAAGGCGACGTCGCCGCCGAGCAGGCCGAAGCCGCTGTCGATGTAGGAGGTGAAGACCTGCAGGAAGCGGTCAATGACGCCAACGCCGCCCATATCCTACTCCTTCTCGGGATCGTCGCCGGGAAGCCCGAGAAATCGGCGGCGTTGCTCTGCCCAGGCGGCGCGACACGTCGTGTCGATTTCCAGCTCTTCCGGCGTCACCGTTCGGCAGCGAGAAAGTTCCGCCTGCAAAGGATTGTTGGTCACGGGAGGAACCGATGGCGTTTCCGGAGTGACCGTATTCGCCAGCTCAACCGCGGCGAAGAGCGCAGCGAGCCCGCCCAAGGCGATGGCGACGGGCCTGATGATTTGGTCGGGAGAGCTGCGCACGGAACTTACCGGAACATGCTGACGGCGGTTGGCGTGTAGCCGGTCCCGTAATCGAGGAAACGGCTGAGGTTCTCGCGTCCCTGTGCCTCAGCGGAGGCGCGCCGAGCCGCGTCCAGCGCGTCCGCGCGGTTCTGCGCGGTGATGGCGGCGGTTAGGTCCGTCATCTGCTGGCTTTGCAGGGCGAGAAGTTGATTGCCGGCCTGCGCCGCCTGCAAGGCGCCGACCGCACCCTGGCTTTGCGAGACGAGAGTGCTCAATTCCGTGCGCGTCGCTTCAATATTGCCGACGACGCCGGCCTGGACCTTCAACGCGTCTTCATAGCCTGCAACCGAGGTCCGCCAGCGCGCCTCGGCATTGGCGTTCATGGCGGCGAAATCGCCGGTTGCTGCGGCGTCTCCATATTGTTCTGAGAAGACGCGTTCGATTTCGGAGACGACGTATCCAACGCGCTGCGCTTCGCCCAGCAGATCTTCCGTCTGCTGCATGATCGACCGCAGACGCGCCAGCGATGAGTGCGGCAGGTTTGCGAGGTTGCGTCCCTGGTTGATCAACATCTGCGCCTCGTTCTGAAGCTGCGTGATCTGATTGTTGATCATTTCGAGGGTGCGTGCGGCGGTGAGAATATTCTGCGCGAGGTTGGTCGGATCGATGACGACGTCGCCGACGCCGAATAGCGCATAGGCCGGTTGCATCGGCGCCAAAGCGATGGCTCCGGTCAGCATGAGGGCGGCGAGTTTCTTACGCATGAGTAGTCTCCGTGGTTTGAGGGGATGGGATCGGATCAGGTGTTTGGCCGAGCAGTTCGACGGCCCAATCGAGACCGCGACGGGCGAGCCAGGCTGCGGCGAAGCCGTCTCGTCCGTGTTCGGAGAGGATGTCGGTGATGGCGGCGTGATCGGTCTTCGACGATGCGGCCGTGAAGGCGAGCGCGACCTCGCCGAGACCGAGCGAGAAGAGCCGATTGCCGCGGCGCGACTGGCAGTAATAGTCCCGCTTCGGCATGGCCCGCGCGACGATCTCGATCTGGCGTTCATTGAGGCCGAAGCGGCGGTAGATGTCGGCGATCTGCGGCTCGAAGGCACGCTCGTTCGGCAGGAAGATGCGCGTTGGACAGCTCTCGATGATGGCGGGCGCAATCGCGGAATTGTCGATGTCGGCGAGCGATTGCGTGGCGAAGAGGACGGAGGCGTTCTTCTTCCTTAGAGTCTTAAGCCATTCGCGGAGCTGGCCGCCAAATGTCCCGTCATCGAGCGCGAGCCAGCCTTCATCGACGATGATGAGGCTCGGACGTCCATCGAGGCGATCCTCGATCCGGTGGAACAGATAGGCGAGCACGGCCGGCGTCGCGGCCGATCCGATCAGCCCTTCGGTCTCGAAGGCCTGGAAATCGGCTGTTCCGAGTTCTTCTGTTTCGGCGTCGAGCAAACGCCCGAAGGGGCCGCCAAGACAGAATGGCGTGAGCGCCTGTTTGAGTTCGGTCGACTGCAACAGGACGGATAGCCCCGTGAGCGTTCGTTCTGCGACAGGCGCCGAGGCGAGCGAGGTCAGCGCCGACCAGAGATGATCCCGCGCGACCGGATCGATGGTGACGCCTTCTCGCGCGATCAGGCCGGACAGCCAGTCCTGCGCCCAGGCGCGTTCGCCGATATCGTCGATGTTGCGCAGCGGCTGAAGCTGGACGGCGGCTTCGTCATCCGAAAGCGCGCCGGCGAGATCCTGCCAGTCGCCACCACAGGCGACGGTCGCACAGCGGATCGAGCCGCCGAAGTCGAAGGCGAAGATCTGCGCGCCCGCATAGCGACGAAATTGCAGCGCCATCAACGCCAGCAACACGGATTTGCCCGACCCGGTCGGACCGACGACCAGCGTGTGCCCGACATCGCCGACATGGGGTGAAAAGCGGAACGGAGTCGAGCCTTCCGTCTCCGCGTAAAAGAGTGGAGGTCCGTCCAGATGATCATTGCGCGCCGGTCCTGCCCAGACTGCCGATATCGGGATCATGTGGACGAGATTGAGCGTGGAGACCGGCGGTTGACGGACATTGGCGTAGAGATGGCCGGGCAACGAGCCGAGCCACGCCTCGATGGCGTTCAAAGTCTCGGGCATGCAGGTGAAGTCACGACCCTGAATGACTTTTTCCGCCGCCTTTAGCTTGGCGTCCGCGACGGCTTCGTCCTCATCCCAGACGGTCAGCGTAGCGGTGATGTAGGCGGCGCCCGCCATGTCGGCGCCGAGCTCTTGCAAGGCTTCATCGGCGTCGGCGGCCTTGTTCGCCGCGTCGCTATCGAGCAGCGTCGACGCCTCATTGGTCATCACCTCTTTCAGGATCGCGGCGATGGATTTGCGCTTGGCGAACCATTGCCGGCGGATGCGCGTCAGCAGTTTGGTCGCGTCGGTCTTGTCGAGGCAGATAGCGCGCGTGACCCAGCGATATTCGAAGGGTTGGCTATTGAGCTCATCCAGCAGTCCCGGCCATGTGGCCGTGGGGAATCCGATGATGGAGAGGCTGCGCAGATGCGCCCCGCCCAAACTCGGCGTCAACCCGCCGACAAGCGCGCTATCGGCCAGGAGCGCATCGAGATGCATCGGCGTTTCGGGCAAGCGCAGGCGTTGACGACGCGTCGACACGGTCGAATGCAGAAAGGTCAGTGTCTCTTCGTCTGAGAGCCAGGCGGCCTCCGGCATGAAGCCGTCGAGGAGATCGAGCAGGCGATCCGTTCGCGCCATAAAACTCTCGACATGCTCTCGCGGGTTGAGGCTGCTGTCGGGCGCGTCCTCATAGAGCCATCGTCCCGCGCGGCTCGTATCGTCGAGCGGCGGCATCCAGACGAAAGTCAGGAAGTAGCTGCTTTCGAAATGTCTGGACGCATCTTCAAACTGGGCGCGTCGTTCCACGTCCACGAGGGCGGAAACGGCATCGGGAAAATGTGAGAGCGGATAGTCGCGCGCCGGCGCCCGCTGCGCTTCGACGAACACCGCCCAGCCCGATCCGAGCCGGCGAAGGGCGTTGTTGAGCCGGCCGGACACGGCGACGAGTTCTGACGGTGTCGCGGAGTCGAGGTCAGGCCCCCGAAACCGTGCGGTGCGTTGCAGACTGCCATCCTTGTTGAGGATGACGCCCTCCGCGACGAGCGCCGCCCACGGAAGAAAATCTGCCAATAGCGAGGCGGTCGAGCGATATTCGGCGAGGCGCATCATCGCTCAGACTCCGAACCAGGTTGGGAAACGAAGATGCCGGCGCGCAACATCGACGATCTGGGCGTCACGTTTTGCGGCCCAGACCGCGAGGAGATGGCCGACAAGCCAGAGTGCGATCCCGACCACCCAGAGCCTAAGGCCAAGTCCGACGGCTGCTGCGAGCGTGCCGTTGGCGATGGCGACCGTGCGGGGCGCGCCGCCGAGCAGGATCGGTTCGACCAGGGCGCGGTGGACGGGCGCGTAAAAGCCCGGAATGTCGGCCAGCTCGCGCATCAGATCAGCGCTCCGCCGCCGAACGAGAAGAATGACAGGAAGAAGCTCGACGCCGCGAAGGCGATGGAGAGGCCGAAGACGATCTGCACGAGGCGGCGAAAACCGCCGGAGGTGTCGCCGAAGGCGAGCGTCAGTCCTGTGACGATGATGATGATCACCGCGACGATCTTGGCGACCGGCCCTTCAATGGATTCCAGGATTGACTGGAGCGGCGCCTCCCAGGGCATGCCCGAGCCCGCCGCATGGGCGGGCGCGACGAGCAAAAGGCTGAACGCGAGCGCCGTCGCGTAAAGCGGCCAGCGCGGATAGAGAATTGTGGTTTTGGTCATGGATGGTCTCCTGTCCTGGGGTGAAGAAGCGGTTGGATCTGGTAGTCCCCGGTCGCATCGAGGCCCTCGACGCGGGCGAGTTCGGAAAGTCGGCGCGCCGATCCGCGCCCCGAGAGGACGGCGATCAGGTCGATTGTCTCGGCGATCATCGCGCGGGGCACGGTGATGACGGCTTCCTGGATGAGCTGTTCGAGGCGGCGCAGCGCGCCGAGCGCTGAACCGGCATGGATGGTGCCGATGCCGCCGGGATGGCCGGTGCCCCAGGCTTTGAGGAGATCGAGCGCCTCAGCCCCGCGCACCTCGCCGATGGGGATGCGGTCAGGCCGCAGGCGCAGCGAGGAGCGAACGAGATCGGAAAGCGACGCGACGCCATCCTTGGTCCGCAGAGCGACAAGGTTCGGCGTCAGGCATTGGAGCTCGCGTGTGTCCTCGATCAGAACGACGCGGTCGGAGGATTTGGCGACTTCCGCCAGCAATGCATTGGTGAGCGTGGTCTTGCCGGTCGAGGTGCCGCCAGCGACAAGGATGTTGGCGCGGGATGTGATGGCGTCGCACAATGCCGCCGCCGCATCGTCTGGCATGATCTCGGCGCGGACATAGTCTTCGAGTGTGAAGACCGCGACGGCCGGCTTGCGGATCGCGAAGACCGGGGCGGCGACCACAGGCGGAAGAAGCCCCTCGAACCGCTCCCCTGTTCCCGGCAGCTCCGCGGACACACGCGGAGCGCCAGCATGAACCTCTGCGCCGACATGGTGCGCAACCAGACGGACGATGCGTTCGCCGTCAGCGACGGAAAGCTCTTCGCCGGTGTCGGCGAGGCCTTCGCTCAGGCGGTCGACCCAGAGGTTCCCGTCGGGATTGAGCATCACCTCGACGACGATCGGGTCCGCAAGCCAGGTGGCGACATGCGGCCCGAGCGCCGTGCGAAGCATGCGGGAGCCGCGCTCGATCGCTTCGGATTTGAAAGGTTGGTCGGTCATTAGCGGCCCCGCGTTTGATTACGGGGACGATCAAGAAGACCGTTATGTAGGGGTCAGCAACAGTTTTGAGGGCGTAGTAGTGGTGTAGCGCGCAATGGCAGGATAATGTGGAAGTGGCGCGCAAGATTTCCGGCGGTTCAAGCTCGCGGCAGATATCGCTGTCGGCTTCTTCGATCTTATCGCCGGAAGTGCTCTTCCTGGGCTTGGGTCTAGTGGTGGGGGCTCGGCCGCTCCCATCATCCGTCGTCAATTGGCTCGGGTGGTCTGCCTCCAGCAAAGCGGTCCGTTGTTTGAGTTAGCGCGTTTTCCGAGCGACTTGAATCATTTGGGATCCACAAGACGAGCGGATTCTGATTCACGATGTCGGCTGATGAAGGAGGTCAGCCTGTCCTGGGGAGACGCTTTCGATTGATCTGAGGCTTCAGGCATTAGCCGCCGTTGATGCGGCGACCGCACCTCGCACCGGATAGAGACGCATGCCGATTTCATCTTCGCACTGCTGGACGAGCGTGGCGACATCACACTTGAAGAGATACGTGCTGCCCTGGCAGAGCGCGGTTTTCATACGGCGGTCTCGACAATCTGGCGGTTCTTCGACCGCCGCGCCATCACGCGTAAAAAAATCGGCCATGCCAGCGAGCAAGACCGCCCGGACGTCCTGATCCGGCGCGAGGCGTGGTTCGAGGGACGGCCCGAGCTTGATCCCGACCGGCTGGTCTTCGTCGATGAAACCTGGGTCTCGACGAACATGACGCGCACCCATGGCCGCTGCGGGCGCGGCGAGCGGCTGAGCATGAGCGTTCCGTTCGGGCACTGGAAAACAACCACGGTGGTGGCCGGGCTTTGCACCAGCGGGATGGTCGCCCCATGTGTTCTGGACGGGCCGATCAATGGCGAGGCTTTCACCGTCTGGGTGGAGCAGTTCCTCGTACCCACCCTGTCGCCCGGCCACACGGTGATCCTGGACAATCTCTCAAGCCATAAGGGACCGAAGGTGCGGGAGCTGATCAAGGCTGCAGGCGCAGAACTCGTCTTCCTGCCGCCCTACAGCCCCGACCTCACCCCATCGAAAAGGCCTTCGCAAAGCTCAAGGCTCCTCCGCGAAAGGCCGCCGAACGACCCGTTGATACGCTTTGGAACACCATAGGACACATCGTCGACCTGTTAAGCTCGCAGGAATGCCTCAACTATTTCGCCACCTGCGGATACGATGCAGATTGAATGGAAGCCGCCCTAGTGCCGGCGCCGATTGACGCGCTTTGGATCGGTAGTCCGGCCCTGACAGAGATGATGAGGGCGTATCAACAAGCCTCAAAGACAAGCTATGGTGCGCCGTGGATTCTGATGACCTTGTGGACGAAGATATCAGATCGATCCGCAATAGAACCGAACGCCTTATGCAAGCTGCAGGCTTGTGGGGCGCTAGCAAGCGCAGAAATTCCAACACGACGGTCCGGGATAAACGCCACCGTCCATCTGGTGATCTGATCGACCCGAACTCCATGCCGCTGAACCGAATGTGCTCTGGGTCGCTGACAATACCTATGTGCCCATCTGAGCAGGCTTCAAATTTATCGAGGGCTGGTACAATCCCGGCAGACGCCACTCAGACCTAGGATACATGTGGCCAATAAACTACGAAAGCTGCCGACTGGACACGCTAGAATCTGCTAGCTCATGACCGTCCAGGCAACCGGAGGAGGTCTACTGCTCCAAAAATAAGCGCCTCTTGCGCGTCCGTGAAATTCGATGCGTTCATCATTCTCGCTTCACCTCAGCCAGATTCCAGAATACCGGAACTCTAAGCAGAAATGATCCTGTGATTGTCGAGCAGAGCAACTCTACTCGACGAGAGTTCAGGCGAGCAGATCATTATCGGTAAGCCTCGGCCTCACCTCGCGCCTGGAACTAGCTTTTCAAGACATCGACGGAGATCTCTAAGGTCTTTGTCGTTGAAATCTGCAAACAACTCACCAGCAACCCTCCTTCCTGCCCGATCAATCTCAGATTTCCGTGAGTTTGCCAATTGAGAAGGCACAATTCGCCACACGCGACGATCCTCGACGTCCGCGATCCGGGATACATATCCACTTCTCTCTAATTGGTCTATTAGAGCGCCAACCGAGGCTCGCCCCAACTCCATTTTCTCGGCTAATTGAGTTTGAGTAGGGTTAGAAAGCCGAAAAACGTACAGTATTGTTCTCCATTGCGCGCGCGTTAGTTTCAACGCAGCCATATCGAGATCGAACCGACGTCGAAGTTCACGCGTAACGTCGCTTAGTAGAAAAGCGAGCTCGATTCGCTCGTCGCCCAGGAAACTACTATCTGCGAATCCGTGAATTTGCTCTTGCGCCATCTGAGGTGGTCCTGTTTTTACTGCACAGTCTTCCGGCCTTGCTAAGGTATATCCCTTGCAGTTAATCAGGCCGCTTTTCTGAATGCGATTTCCTCTCCGTATGCCTCATCGGGCGTGGCCTTGCCAAGGGCCGAGTGTGGCCGCTCGCAATCGTAGAAGTGCATCCAGTCGTCGATGATGCGCTAGGCAGCGAAGCCGTCGGCAATGTCCTGAAGGTAGACCGCTTCATATTTGAGCGACCGTCAGAGACGTTCGATGAAGATGTTGTCCATG
>NZ_NCSS01000001.1 GCF_002088935.1 Henriciella litoralis | reverse complement strand
AGGCCAAAGACCAGCCAGCCACATCCGGCCCATCCGGTCTTCCCTTGCTTGCTGAAGGTCTTCAAGATCACGCGTCCCAGCCAGTCTGGTGCGCCGATATCACATTTATTCCGGCCAGCGGGGGATACCTCTATCTCGTGGCCATCATGGGCTGGGCGACGCGCAAGGTGCTGAGCTGGCGGTTGTCGAACACCATGCATGCAGACTTGATGGTGGACGCGCTGAGCGAGGCCATCGAGAAGTATGGCCCGCCGGAGATCATGAATACCGATCAGGGAAGCCAGTTCTCCGGATCAGACTGGATCACCACGCTCACCGAGGCGAAGGTCCGGGTCAGCATGGACCGGGGCCGCTGCATGTGACCTGAGCCCCTTGGCTCCCTCGATCAAAACGAGAGTCCTGCGTGTTGATACCCCGGGTGGTTGGTCTTGGCCAGCGCGCCGGGCGTGGAGCCCTCATCGAGCTCAAGCGCACGGCGCGCTGCGGGCGTCAGCCCGCCCAGTGATGAGTGGGGCCGGTGGTGGTTGTAGTCATGGCGCCAGCGCCCGAGGATCTTGCGGGCATGGGCGAGGCTGTCGAACACTTCCTCATTGAGACATTCATCGCGGAGCTTGCCGTTGAAGCTTTCGACGAAGCCATTCTGTTGCGGCTTGCCCGGCGCGATATAGTGCCAAGCGATGCCGGTTTCGTTCTGCCATTCCAGGATGGCGCGAGAGGTCAGCTCGGTCCCATTGTCTGAGACGATGGTCTCGGGACGCCCATAGAGGCGGATGCAGCGATCCAGCTCCCGTGCCACACGCGCGCCTGACAGGGAGGTATCGGCGACCAACGCCAGGCACTCTCTTGTGTAATCATCGATCACGCACAGCATCCGGAACCGCCGCGCCGGTGCGAAAACATCCGATACAAAATCGAGGCTCCAGCGCACGCCGGGCCCTGTCGGCTCTGGCATCGGCTCGCGGGTTCCGGTGGCACGCTTGCGGCCCCGTCGGCGTTTCACCGCCAGACCTTCCTCTCTGTAAAGCCGCCTGAGTTTCTTGTGGTTCATGGTGATGCCCTCGCGTTCCAGCATCAGGCCGATCCGGCGATAGCCGAACCGCCGGCGATCGCTTTCATCCGCTTGCGAATGTCCAGGTTATCTGGCTCAGGCTTACGCCTGACCGTCTTCGGATCGACGCTGACCAGTCTGCAGGCGCGGCGCTGGGAGATATCATGATCCGACATCGCCTTCAGCGCAGCCTCCCGCTTGAGCTGGGGCGTCGTCAGTTCTTTCCCAACAGATCTTTCAGAACCGCCTTGTCGAGTTCAGCCTCCGCCAGAAGCCGCTTCAGCCGGGCATTCTCCTGCTCTAGCGTCTTGAGCCGCCGAGCATCGGAGACGTCCATGCCGCCAAACTTGGCTTTCCACTTGTAGAAAGTCGCCGAACTCACACCGTGCCGCCGACAAACATCTGCCGTCGACATCCCAAGCTCCTGTTCGGCCAGGATCGCGATGATCTGTTCTTCACTGAATTTGCTCTTGCGCATTGTCTG
Source organism: Henriciella litoralis (assembly GCF_002088935.1). Classification (NCBI taxonomy): domain Bacteria; kingdom Pseudomonadati; phylum Pseudomonadota; class Alphaproteobacteria; order Hyphomonadales; family Hyphomonadaceae; genus Henriciella; species Henriciella litoralis. The sequence goes on along the minus strand of NZ_NCSS01000001.1, from coordinate 328 downwards.
TCTCCGTAATGACAGACTCTCAATTCAAATGAGGGACCAATCGGGGCTCAGGTCACATGGACAACATCTTCATCGAACGTCTCTGACGGTCGCTCAAATATGAAGCGGTCTACCTTCAGGACATTGCCGACGGCTTCGCTGCCTAGCGCATCATCGACGACTGGATGCACTTCTACGATTGCGAGCGGCCACACTCGGCCCTTGGCAAGGCCACGCCCGATGAGGCATACGGAGAGGAAATCGCATTCAGAAAAGCGGCCTGATTAACTGCAAGGGATATACCTTAGCAAGGCCGGAAGACTGTGCAGTAAAAACAGGACCACCTCAG